>JBCBXS010000060.1:0-2786 GCA_039816475.1 Pseudomonadota bacterium
CCGTGATCGCGCCCGCCTACCGCGCCATCGCCGGCGCCCCGAAAACCGAATCCGCCGGCCATTAATGGCGTGGTGCATTGCGCGGTTGGTGAGGTAGCCGCCGTCGCTCACATCACGTCGAAACCGAGTGGCGCCGCCCGCCTCTCGGGGGTCGACACAATCAAGCGGCGCGCGGCGAGCGGCGCGCCACCCTCATTCCGTCCTCCCGGCGAAGGCCGAGATCCGGCTTGTTGGCGCGGGTCTCGTGTTGGCGTTGGGCATGCGCCGATCGACGTGGTGCTTGTGAAGGCAAGCGCATTCCGCACTACAGAGCCGTCACCCTTATTCCGTCATCCCGGCGAAGGCCGGGATCCGGCTTGGTTGCGCGAGTCCCGTGTTGGCGTTGGGCACGCGCCAGTCGACGTGGTGCTCGTGGAGGCAGGCGCAGGTGTTGCGTGTTCTCGCCGCAAACTCTGCCATGGCGGCCGTGGTGACCTGAACGGATCCCGGCCTTCGCCGGGATGACGGTGGTGGGGTACCGGGCGTGCTGATCACCGAACGTTTGTCGCAACCGCAGGAAGAGCGTGTCTCACTCTGCTGCCGACGCGACGCCGGGACCATCTCTAATCGCGCCAGTGGCCGGATCGTACAGATTGGCCCACGCCGGGTTCATCTGTTCGATAAGGCGAACCTTCCAGGCCCGGTGCCAGCGTTTGAGCCGCTTCTCGCGCACGATTGCGCTGGCCATGTCCGTGTGGATCTCGAAGTAGACGAGTTGCTTGATGCCGTAGCGACTCGTGAAGCCCGGCACGAGACCCTTGTCGTGTTGTTCAATGCGACGGCTAAGATCGCTGGTGACCCCAACGTAGAGCGTGCTGTTTGGCGCGCGGGCGAGGATATAGACCGATGGGACCTTCATTTGTCGCTGATCCAACGAACGCGCCCTGTGGCACGCCCCTCAGCCGATGTTGGTTTAAGCAAGCCAGCGTTTGCGGCGTTTGTAGCTTTTGACTTCGCGGAAGTTGCGTTTATCGCCGCCCGAGACGCCGAGGTAGAACTCTTTGACGTCTTCGTTTTCGGTGAGATCTTTCTGCGTGCCGTCCATGACGACGCGGCCGTTTTCGAGGATGTAACCGTACTGGGCGTAGCGCAGCGCGACATTGGTGTTCTGCTCGGCAAGCAGCACCGAGACGCCCTGCTCCTCATTGATCTTCTTCGTGATCTCGAAAATCAATTCGACGAGCTGTGGCGCGAGGCCCATGGACGGTTCATCGAGCAGGATCATCTGAGGTTTGCTCATCAGCGCGCGGCCAATGGCGGTCATCTGCTGCTCGCCGCCTGAGGTGTAGCCCGCAAGCGAGCGGCGACGCTCTTTAAGCCGCGGGAAGTAGTCGTAGACCATCTCCAGGTCCTGGCGGATCGCGCTGTTGCCGTCGCGCCGGGTGTAGGCGCCGGTCATCAGGTTTTCCTCGACGGTGAGGTGCTCAAAGCAATGGCGACCTTCCATCACCTGGATGCAGCCGCGCTTGACGAGATCGTTGGCCGAAAGCTTGTCCACGCGATTGCCGAGGAACTCGATCGAGCCCTTCGTGACGTCGCCGCGCTCGGCGCGCAGGAGGTTCGAGATCGCTTTCAGCGTTGTGGTCTTGCCGGCCCCATTCGCGCCCAGGATCGCGACGATCCCGCCTTGCGGGACCTCAAGCGAGACACCCTTCAGCACCAGGATGACGTGGTCGTAGATGACCTCGATATTGTTGACCTTCAGGATCGGCGGCGCCGCGTTGGTAGCCGCGCCTGTCGCAGACGGTCGCTCGAGCGTTCCGGTCGTCATGCCTGAAGGCCTCAATTAAACGGGTGGTGTTGGAGGCGCGCGGCCCGCCGTCGAAACAGGTTCGAAGCCCACGCTCAGCATCGCATATAGAAAGGGCGCCGCAGCTCCGAGCCGCGGCGCCCGTCGTCATCAGATTAGCTGCCGCATTTCTGCGTCGGCCAATCCTTCTTATCGGCAACGTACTTCGCGGCTGCTTCGACGAGCAGCGGGCGAACCACGTCCTTCATTGGTGAAATCCAATCGGAGATCTTCGTCCACTTCTTGCCGTCCCACTGCTGGACGAACATATCGTGCGCGCCCGAGTGGTCCTCACAGGTGATCTTGATCGGATTGGAGAAGCCTTCGAAGCCGAGCTTCTTCAGGTCATCGGCGGAAAGCTCAACCGTCTCCATCGCATTGCGGATGTCTTCGCCGGTCAGCCCGTCCTTCTTGCCGGTCATCTCCTGCGCCTTGCGGATCGCCTCGACGACCAGCATCGCGTTGAAGACCGAGCGATTGTACAGGACCTCACCCCAGTTCGCGCCCTTGCCGACGCTCTTACCGGTATCGATCACGTACTTCTTGATGTCCTGCAGCGCCGGGAAGTCGGTGCCCGAGCCGTGGAAGCTCATCGCCTTGTAGCCCTTGGCCTGCGCGCCGACGGGACGCACGTCGCCTTCAGAACCTGACCACCAGACGCCGATGAACTTGTCCATCGGGAAGCGGATCTTGGCTGCTTCCTTGACGGCTGTCGGGTTCATCGCGCCCCAGCCCCACATGATCATGTAATCGGGGCGTTCCTTGCGGACCTGAAGCCACTGCGATGCCTGGTTCTGCATCTCCTTGACGCCGACCGGCAGCTTCACGAGCTCGAAGCCTTCGCTTTTGGCAAGCTTCTCGAACACCGGGATCGGCTCGCGGCCGTAACCGACGTCGAGATAGATGAAGCCGAGCTTCTTGCCCTTCAGATCACCAATGTCGCTCTTGATGTACTTGA
>JBCBXS010000060.1:2884-11150 GCA_039816475.1 Pseudomonadota bacterium
GCCGCGGCCGAAAGCCCGTAGCCCATCGAGAACACGGGGATCTTGTCGACGGCTGCCTTCGGGATCAGCTGCAGCGTAATGCCCGTCGAGTACGGATTGTAAATGAGTGCGCCCTTGACCTTGGTCTTCTCGTAGCACTCGACGCCCTTCTGCGGCTTGTAGCCCGTCTCGCATTCTTCGATTGCGATCTTGACGCCGCCAACGCCGCCATCGCGCTCGTTGATCATCTGAAGGTAGTCGTTGAAGCCGTTGGCCTGCGGAATGCCGGAGCCGGCGAAAGCACCGGTGCGGTAGCTCAGGATCGGCACGAAGTGCTCGGCCGTTGCCACAGCCGAGGCGAGCCCCGATGCGATCATGGCGCCAGCAGCGACGCCAAGAGTGGTTTTCGAAAGTCTCATGAGGTCCTTTCCTCCAGGTTCATGCTTCCGTTTGGTCCGGAAGTCGTTCGCCGCGAAGTGCGTGGCTTCGCGTTTCGATGACCGCAGCGGTGTCGTCTGCCGCGGCCGAATTTCGTCAGGCTATCGCGTTACGCCCTAATAGGGGAACGGCCATAGTCTCAGTTTCTCCCGCGCGATCGCCCAAAGCCTCGCAAGACCTGCCGGTTCGACAATCAGGAAGAAGATGATCAACGCACCCGTGATCATAAATTGGAAGTGCTCGACTGTCGCGGACATGATCTGAATGCCGAACCAGCCGGGCACCGTATTAATCATAATCGGCAGCACCACGATGAACGCGGCGCCCAGGAACGAGCCGATAATCGACCCAAGTCCCCCGATAATGATCATGAAGAGGACGGGGAACGAGGCGTTCAAAATGTTGAACACCTCCGGCTCCGCCGACCCGTACGACATGAAGATCAGAAGCGCGCCGGCCACGCCGCAGAAGTAGGACGAGATCGCAAACGCTGCGAGCTTGGTTGGCAGCAGGCGGATGCCGATAAGTTCGGCGGCGATATCCATGTCGCGAATTGCCATCAGCTTCCGGCCGAACGAGCCGCGCGTGATGTTGATGGCAAGCACGGTCAGGATCGCGACGATGCCAAGCACGGTCAGATACTGGAACACCGGATCGCCGTAGGGCTCCGTCAGCGGCATGCCGAGGAACGACCGGTTAATCGCGTCGATCGCGCCGGAATCGTTGTCGTTATAGAGCCAGGAAATGCGCCCGAATGCCCACTCGAGGAAAAACTGCGCGGCGAGTGTCGCAACGGCGAGATAGAAGCCCTTGATCCTGAGCGATGGCAGGCCGAACAGAACACCGATGGCGGCTGAGAACAGCCCTGAGACAAAGATCCAGATGATGATGCTGACATCCGGGAAGATCGTCGTCAGCTTGTAGCAGGCATAGGCACCGACGCCCATAAAGCCGCCGGTACCAAGCGAGATGAGGCCGGCGTAGCCCGTCAGGATATTGAGCCCGAGCGCTGCCAGCGCGAAAATGAGCGTCGGGATCAGGATCGTGTTCAGCCAGAAATCATCGGCGATAATCGGCACGACGAGAAACATGAAGGCGAGCAGCAGCCCGAGCGCAATCCGCTCTTGGCTGAGCGGCAGGATCGCCATGTCCGAATGATAGGTCGTCTTGTACTCGCCGACTTCGCGGTAAAGCATCAGGCGTTATCCCAGGCGGTCGCGTTGGTTTCGAAGTCGGGCCGTTGGGGTCCGACGATACAGAAGCGATGACCGGTCGGCGCTTCCATCACGATCCAGCCTTTGATCGCGGCAATGCGCTTGGCGCCGAGCCCTTCAAGGCGGCCGGCTTCGGCCTCTTCGTCATCGGCTTCGATGTCGATATGGATGCGGCTGTCATGGTCGACGGCCTGGAGAAGCATTTTCGGCTCGCCGTCCGGCGTCTCGAGCATGACGTACTCCGGGTATGCCGGATCGGGCAGTGCGCGGTAGCCGAATGTCTTCGACCAGAAGTCCGTCGCGTCCGACAGCTCGCTCGTCTTGCAGTCGATGACGAGACAGCCGAGGCGGCTGCGATGCGTGGGGCCGTCGCTCATCAATCAGATCCGCTCGATGATCTTTTCGCCGAACAGCCCCTGCGGCCGGAACCACAGGAAGATCAGCGCGATGAAGTAGGGCACCCAGCTCTCGATTGAGCCGCCGACCAGAGGGCCCCAGTAGAACTCGGCAAGCTTCTCGCTGATGCCGATGATGAGGCCGCCAATGATGGCGCCGGGGATCGATGTGAAGCCGCCGAGGATCAGGACGGGCAAGGCCTTTAGTGCGAGGATTTCAAGCGCGAACGAGACGTCTGAGCGCGCGCCCCACATGATACCGGCGACGATTGCGACGATGCCGGCTGCAAACCAGACGATCACCCAGATCTGCTGCAGCGTTATGCCGACCGACATGGCCGCCTGGTGGTCGTCTGCAACCGCGCGCAGCGCGCGTCCGATCTTCGAGACGTTGAAGAAAACTGCGAGCGCCAGCACCATCAGCCCTGCGAGCACTGCGGCTGCCACGTCCAGGTGCTGGAAGATCACCTGACCGCCGAGCACGTCGATGGCGGTGGAGCCCGTCGGCAGGCCGAGTTCGCTCGTGATCATGGTCTTCGGCTCGCCGCCGAAGATCGTCTCGCCAAAGCCGATCAGGAACGAATTAAGCCCGATCGTCGCCATGAACAGGATGATGTCCGGCTGGTTGACGAGCGGGCGGAGGACGATCCGCTCAACCGACACCGCCAGGATAAACATGATCGCGATGCACGAGACGATCGAGAGGAAGGCTGCAAGCGCTGACGGAAGGCCGGCTGCTTTCGTCAGCAGCGCGTAGATGCCGACGAGCGACAGCGCCGAGAACACCATCATGATGCCCTGGGCGAAGTTGAACACGCCCGATGCCTTGAATATGAGCACGAAGCCGAGTGCGATCAGCGCGTAGAGGATGCCGGAGACGAAACCTTCCCAGACCACCTGAATGAGGAGGTCGGGCGCGGCCGCCATTTCGATGAACGGATTGATGAAGACGCTTTGCAAAAGTTCCATCAGACGGCAGCCCCGGCGATAAGCGAACGCGTGCCGAAGGCGGCGAGGCCGTCGACGTCTTGGGTAAGTGCGAGCGCGCGGTCAGCGTCAGTCATGACTCACCCCGAGATAGGCATCGATCACGTTCTGGTTGGCCTGCACTTCGCCGGGCGTGCCGTCCGCGATCATCTCGCCGTGGTCAAGCACGACGACGCGGTCTGAAAGGTCCATGACGACGCCCATATCGTGCTCGATGAGCGCGATGGTCGTGGAGAGCTGTTCGTTCACATCGATGATGAAGCGGCTCATGTCCTCTTTTTCTTCGAGGTTCATGCCCGCCATCGGCTCATCGAGAAGGAGCAATTCAGGCTCCATCGCCAGCGCACGGCCAAGCTCGACGCGCTTCTGCAGACCGTAGGGAAGCTTACCGACCGGTGTCCGGCGGATGGACGCGATCTCGAGGAAATCGATGATGTCCTCGACCTTGCGACGGTGCTCGACCTCTTCGGCCATCGCCGGGCCGAAGCGGAGCGCCTGCCAGAAGACGCCGCGGTTCATCCGAAGGGTCCGGCCGGACATGATGTTGTCCAGCGTCGACATACCCTTGAACAGCGCGACGTTCTGGAAGGTCCGCGCGATCCCCTGGGTGGCGGCGATGTGCGGCTTCATCTGGCTGCGGGCGGCACCCTTGTAGGTGATCGTGCCTTCCTGCGGATGGTAGAAGCCGTTGATGACGTTCAGCATCGACGTCTTGCCGGCGCCGTTCGGGCCGATGATCGCCCGGATCTCGCCCTCACGCACATCGAAGGACACATCGCGGATCGCCTTCACGCCGCCGAACGACAACGAGATATTCTTGATGTCGAGCATGACTGGGCCGAACGTTCGCTCGCTCGCAGGAGCGGGTGACGAGATCGGCGATGGAGCCGGACCGGCGTCGGCCGGCGACGTCGCGGGCGCGGGCTTGGCGGCAGTCCCAGTCGACGCCTCAGGATCGGCGACAATCGTCTGATCGGACCCGTCGGCACTCATTCGGCAGCCTCTTTCACTGGGGTGCGGTTCGCCTGATCGACGTCCATATCGACGATCCGGACATCGCCTTCGATGGTGCCCTTGCGGCCGTCTTCGAACGTCACTTCGGTGACGATCTTGCAGCGGTCCGAACCGTCATAAAGGGCTGCGATCAGCGGCGCGTAGCGATCCGCGACGAAGCCGCGGCGCACTTTCTGCGTGCGCGTGATCTCGCCGTCGTCGGCATCGAGTTCCTTGTGCAGGATCAGGAAGCGCTTAATCTGCGCGTTTGCGACGTTGGCTTCCTTGGCGAGCGCCGCATTCGTTTCGGCAACGTGCTCGCGCAGCATCTCGTAGACCTGCGGATGGCCTGCGAGTTCCTGGTAGCTCGCGTAAATGACGTTGTTGCGTTCCGCCCAGTTGCCGACGGCGGTCAGGTCGATATTGAGCATCGCCGTCACGAACGGATGCCCATCGCCGATGGTGACGGCTTCCTTGATGTTGGGGAAGAACTTCAGCTTGTTTTCGATGTACTTCGGCGGGAACAGGCTGCCGTCCGACAGTTTGCCCACGTCTTTCGCGCGATCGATGATCTTCAGGTGGCCGCGATCGTCGAAGAAGCCGGCATCGCCCGTGCGCACGAAGCCATCGTTGGTGAGCGTCTCCGACGTCTTCTCGTTGTCTTTGAAGTAGCCGACAAACATACCGGGTGACTTGAACAGGACCTCGCCATTGTCATCGAGACGGACTTCGACGTTCGGCGCCGGCGGGCCAACGGTGTCGGCGTGGATTTCACCGTCCGGCTGACAGGTGACGTAGAGGAACGCTTCGGTTTGGCCGTAGAGCTGCTTTAGGTTGAGACCGAGCGAGCGATAGAACGCGAAGAGTTCAGGCCCGATCGCCTCGCCTGCTGTGTAGGCGACGCGAACCTTAGACATACCCATGCGGTTTTTGAGCGGCCCGTAAACAAGCGTCTCGCCGATCGCATAGTTGAGCCGTGCCAGTAGCCCCACGCTCTGGCCGTTCAGGATCTTCTCGCCGTGCTTCTTTGCGACGCCGAGATACCGCTTGAACAACCAACGCTTTGTCGGACCGGCGTCCTCCATGCGGATCATGAGGGTCGTGAGCAGCGATTCAAACACGCGCGGGGGTGCGAAGTAGAACGTCGGTCCGATCTCGCGCATATCTTCCTGCGCGGTCTCGACACTCTCAGGGCACGCGAGCGTAAATCCTGCAACGAGCGCCTGCGCGTAGTTCAGGTAATGGTCACCGACCCAGGCGAGCGGCAGATAGGCGAGCGCTTCGTCTGTCTCGTTCAGCTTGTCGAACTTGACGGTATCGCTCGCCGCATCGATGCAGCCCTGCGCCGAGAGCAGAACCCCCTTCGAGGTGCCGGTCGTGCCCGAGGTGTACAGCGTCACGCTGATGTCCGTGCCGGACCCGGCTGCGATCTGCTCGCGCCACCAGCCCTCGTCCTTTGCGGACTTGCGGCCGATCTCCTGGACGTCTTCGAAGCTTTTCAGATGGGTGGGGTCGTACTTTTGTAGCCCGCGCGGCTGGTCGTAGACGATCGCCTTCAGCTTCGGCACGCGGTCTCCGATGGAGAGGACCTTGTCGACCTGCTCCTGATCCTCAACGACGGCGAGGGTCGCCTCCGCATGATCGAGCACGTAGGCCATCTCTTCGGCAACGGCGTCCTGGTACACGGGTACCGGCACGGCGCCGAGGCTCTGGGCTGCTGTGAACGTCCAGTAGAGCCGAGGGCGGTTCGAGCCGACGATCGCAACACGGTCGCCCCGCTTCACGCCGAGTTCGGCAAGACCGATCGCGAAATCACGCACCTCGGCTGCGACCTCGCTCCAGGTCCACGTTTGCCAAATGCCGAAGTCCTTGTGCCGATACGCTGGACGCGACTTGAATGCCTCTGCGTTACGCAGAAACAGCTTCGGCATGGTATCGAGACGCGCATGATCGGCGCGAGACGAGGGGGCCTCGGACAAGGTGACAATTCCTCCCGCGCGATCTTTTCGAAGTCGCGTTGAACCTTGATTTCCAAACATGTAACCGGGCTTATTCCGGCAAGGCAAGGGCGCTGCGGCGCCCGCGCGTTCAATCAAAAATCATCACGACTGCGATCCGCGAGAGGGTGCCGCCCATGGCTGAGGAACTCACACACTACATCGGCGGCAAACACGTGCCGGGCGCCAGCGGGCGGTCATCCGATGTGTACTGGCCGATGACCGGCGAAGTCGCAGCCAGGTGCCCGCTGGCGTCTGCCGATGAACTGCGCGCCGCCGTCGAGAACGCGAAAGCGGCCCAACCGGCCTGGGCTGCAACCAATCCGCAGCGCCGCGCGCGGGTGATGATGAAGTTCCTGCAACTCGTCGCGCGCGACAACGATATGCTCGCCGATATGCTGGCGCGCGAGCACGGCAAGACGGTCCCTGACGCAAAGGGTGACATCCAGCGCGGCGTCGAAGTCTGCGAGTTCGCGATCGGCATCCCGCATCTCCTGAAGGGGGAGTACACGGAGGGGGCCGGCCCGGGCATCGATATCTATTCGATGCGCCAACCGCTCGGAGTGGTCGCCGGGATAACGCCGTTCAACTTCCCGGCGATGATCCCGATGTGGAAATTCGCCCCTGCGATCGCGTGCGGGAACGCGTTCATCCTGAAGCCGTCCGAGCGCGATCCGTCAGTGCCGCTGAAGCTCGCCGAGCTGATGACGGAGGCCGGCCTTCCGGACGGCATTTTGAACGTCGTCAACGGCGATAAGACCGTCGTCGACGCGATCCTTGATGATCCGGATATCGCAGCCGTCGGGTTTGTCGGCTCAACGCCGATTGCCGAATACGTCTACACGCGCGGCTGCGCGAACGGGAAACGCGTCCAATGCTTCGGCGGTGCGAAGAACCACATGATCGTCATGCCCGATGCCGACATGGACCAGGCCGTCGATGCGTTGATCGGCGCAGGCTACGGCTCGGCGGGCGAACGCTGCATGGCGGTCTCCGTCGCAGTCCCGGTCGGCGAGGACACCGCCAACCGGCTCGTTGAAAAACTGATACCGCGGGTCGAGAGCCTGAAAATCGGACCGTCGACCGATCCGTCCGCCGACTTCGGCCCGATGGTGACCGCCGCTCATTTGCAGAAGGTGAAGGACTACGTCGCGATCGGCATCGAGGAAGGCGCCTCGCTCAAGGTCGACGGACGCGACTTCCGCATGCAGGGCTACGAAGACGGCTTCTACATGGGCGGGTGCCTGTTCGATGACGTCACGCCCGACATGCGCATTTACAAAGAAGAGATCTTCGGCCCCGTTCTTTCGGTCGTTCGTGCGAAGACCTACGAAGACGGGCTGCGCCTTGCCAACGAGCACGAATACGGCAACGGCGTTGCAATCTTCACTCGAGATGGCGATGCCGCCCGCGATTTCGCAGCCCGCGTTCAGGTCGGTATGATCGGCGTGAACGTGCCGATCCCGGTGCCGCTCGCCTACTACACGTTCGGCGGCTGGAAGCGGTCAGCGTTCGGCGACCTCAACCAGCACGGTCCGGATAGCGTCCGCTTTTACACGAAGACGAAAACGGTCACGTCGCGTTGGCCGAGCGGCATCAAAGACGGCGCGGACTTCTCGATCCCAACGATGGGGTGACGGTGTTGGCCGGGCGGCGATGCGATAGCGCCGCCTCCGATCAGCTTGCCTGAAGCAGCGGATGGACGGCATCGAGGCGGGTGAACAGCTGCAATCCGCCGCTGTCCTGCTGCGCCCAGACGAGATCGCCGGTCATGACTTCGCCCGTCGGCAGCGTCAGCGAAACGATCGTGCCCGCCGGCGGCAGATTGCGATCGGATTGCGCGATGCGGACACCGGTCTCAGACGCATCGGCGAGCGTCGCGTTGGCGTAATCGCCCTCCCAGCGAACGGACACGGGATCGGACTGCGGGATGCGGCGGGCGACCCGCCGGTCCAGGCGGACGGCAACGCGGCGGCGGACGTCGACATGAGGACAGTTGCCGCGGCTTGCGTCTTCAAGGGCGTGTGCGATGGCGGCGACCTTTCCGTCAGTTGAGATGGAGATCTGCTCCGGTGACGGCAGGAAACGCTGCAGCTCTTCCGTGACGCGTCGCCAGGCAAACGACAGTGCTGTCGCGTTGATCGCGGGCCTTTGCTGAGGCGTCTCGTCTGCGCGCGAAGCGCATCGGAGCCTCGACGTTCTGATCCTGCGCCTGAAGTTCGCGCTTGAGACGACACGAACATTCGTCGACGAGCGTTCGCGC
>JBCBXS010000061.1:0-11100 GCA_039816475.1 Pseudomonadota bacterium
TAGCTGAGCGCACGCGCTGAGTAGACGTAGACGCCCATCGACACATCGTACGATTGCGATGGCTTCTCGCGGTAGGCTCCTGGCGGCGGGAGAGCAGGTCCGCGTTTATCGAAACGATGCGTTCTGGCTCGATATCGGGCGGCCGGACGATTATGCCCGGGCGCAGGATCTATTCGCGAACGACCCGGGCTTTTTCGGTCTCGATACGCGTTCGCCAGAGCCGTCGAAGTCGTAGCAGGGCGTCAATCGCATGGACTGGACGTACACTCTTTCGGAGCCGACGCTCGACGATCGCGAGATCGAAGCGGCCGTCGCGTGCCTGAAATCCGGCTGGCTTTCGATGGGCGCGCGCACACGCGCCTTCGAGGAACGCTTTGCAGAGCTGCACGGCGTCAAACACGCGTTTGCGGTCGCCAATGGTACGGCGGCGTTGCATCTCGCCTATCTAGCGCTCGGCATCGGCAGGCAGCAAACCGACCGGGTCCTCCAGCCATCGATGAGTTTTGTAGCAGCCGCCAACATGACCGTGGCCGTCGGCGCCGTTCCGGTCTTTGCCGATATCGTCTCGTTGACCGAGCCGACCATTGATCCCGAGCACGTCGGCCGCCTGATCTCATCGAGTACCGCCGCGGTCGTGGTCATGCACTACGGAGGATATCCCGCCCGTCTGGCAGAGCTTTCAGCGCTCTGTGAAGCGCACGGCATTCCGATGATCGAGGATGCCTGTCACGGCCCGCTTCAGGGCGTGCCGGCGTTCGGTGACAGGAAGCTCGGAACATTCGGGAAGATCGGCTGCTTCTCGTTCTTTGCGAACAAGAACATGACGTGTGGCGAGGGCGGGATGGTCGTCACCGACGACGACGGGCTCGCCGATGAACTCCGCGCGCTGCGGTCCCACGGCATGACGACGCTCAGTTGGGAACGCCACAAAAGCCGCGCTGCGACCTACGATGTGACGGCCCATGGCTTCAATTACCGGATCGATGATCTGCGGTCCGCAATCGGGCTTGCCCAGCTCGAGAAGCTCGCCGACGCCAACGAACGGCGCCGAGATCTGGCAGCCGCCTACGCGGAAGCGTTCGCGCCCTACGAGAGCGCCGGCGTGTCATACGTCTTGGCCGACGCGGCGCGGCAGAGGGCGGGGACAGCGCACGTCGGCGCGGTCTTGGTGCCAGTGGACCGTCGCGATGCGATCCGGGAGATGCTGAAGGAACAGGGGATCCAGACGAGCCTGCATTACCCGCCGATCCATCAGTTTACAGCGTTTTCGGACGCGAAAGCCGGAGCGGGGCCCGAGGCGGGAAGACCGGCAGGTCTCGATCGGACCGAGACATTCGCAAGCCGTGTCATCACCTTGCCGCTTCACCCGAAACTGCCCATATCAGCTGTGGCCGAGATTGCCGGTGAGATCGTCGGCGCAGCAACCGCCTAGCCCGGCGGAACCGTCTGAAATCGGGGATTTGACGCCGTCGCGCGGGTTCAAGGTTGACTGCCTTACGAATCACCAACTAAGCGCTTGCGTTCGTCGCGCGGCTGATCTATCCCTGCGCGCCTGTCAAGAAAAATTTAGGAAGACGCGGGACCGGTCATCGGACCGGCCGACGGCATCATCGCTCCAAATAGGGGTGTAGCTCAGTTGGTAGAGCGTCGGTCTCCAAAACCGAAGGTCGTGGGTTCGAGACCCTCCGCCCCTGCCACTTCGGCGCGAGTTGCCGCGATTAAATTGGGCCGCATCCGAGCGGCTTTGGACCAGTGCGGATATGGCCGGACGATCGAACGCGACATGGGGCGTCGCTGAGATCAGACCCGGCGCGGAGGTTGAGGGCGCGTGAACCCGTTCCAGTTCCTACAGGAGGTTCGTCAGGAGACGTCAAAAGTCACCTGGCCGAGCCGTAAAGAGACGTGGGTGACGACCGTTGCCGTGTTGATCATGGTCGCGCTCGCAGCGGTCTTTTTCATGCTCGCCGACCAACTGATGGGGGCGATCGTCACATTCATTTTGTCGTTGGGCCGCTGACGATAGGCGTTGCCCAACATGCTGGAACCGCGAACGGCGCACAGTGCGATCCGGCTCGCGTGGGTTTCAGGCCGGGACCGATTGCATGATGAGGACTGAACAAGGCATGGCGAAGCGCTGGTACATCGTGCACGCCTACACGAACTTCGAACAGAAGGTGGCTGACGCCATCCTCGACGGGGCGAAGCGCGAAGGCATCGAAGACCAGTTCGATGAGGTCGTCGTCCCGAAGGAAGACGTGATCGAGGTGCGTCGCGGCAAGAAAGTGCAGGCGGAGCGGAAGTTCCTGCCGGGCTACGTGCTGGTCAAAATGGAAATGACCGACCGCGCGCACGTCATGATCAAGAACACGCCGAAGGTCACCGGCTTCTTGGGCTCAGACAATCGCCCGTCGCCGATCCCGGACGCAGAGGCGGCCCGCATACTCAACCAGGTGCAGGAAGGCGTTGAGCGTCCGAAGCCGACGGTCACGTACGAGGTGGGCGAGCAGGTCCGTGTTGCTGAGGGACCGTTCGCGTCCTTCAACGGCCATGTCGAAGAGGTCGACGAGGAGCGCGCCCGTCTCAAGGTCGCGGTGTCGATTTTCGGGCGACCGACGCCCGTCGAACTGGAATTTGGTCAGGTCGAGAAAATGAACTGACTGCGCGCTGCCGGCTGGTTCGGCGTCGCTTAGACGGCCTGCGGGACCGGGTTCGGTCGCAAAGGCACAAGACTGCGGGAGAGCCGCCAGCTCGCGAACCGCAAACCCAATCGCGCCGAGGCCGAATTGGCCGACGCGCCGCCAGACCTGGGATGACAGATGGCAAAGAAGCTAACGGGCTACATCAACCTGCAGGTGCCAGCAGGCCAAGCCAACCCCTCGCCGCCGATCGGGCCCGCGCTCGGTCAGCGTGGCGTGAACATCATGGAGTTCTGCAAGGCCTTCAACGCGAAGACCAAGGACACCGAACCCGGCACGCCGATCCCGGTGAAGATCGCGGTCTACGCAGACCGGTCCTTCACGTTCGAGATGAAGACGCCGCCGGCGTCGTTCTTCCTGAAGAAGGCTGCCAAGCTCAAGTCCGGGAGCCAGGAGCCGGGTCGCTCATCGGCCGGGTCAGTGACAATGGCCCAGGTCCGCGAGATCGCGCAGATGAAGATGGCCGACCTCAACACGGATGACGTTGAGCAGGCCGCCCGCACGATTGCCGGCTCGGCACGCTCGATGGGCATCCAGGTGAAGGGGCAGTAGCATGGCAAAGCAGGGAAAGCGCATTAAGTCAGCGCGCGACACGATCGATCGGGCTCAGGTTTACGGCCTCGATGACGCGGTGAAACTGGTCAAGGACAACGCATCTGCGAAGTTCGACGAGACGATCGATATCGCCATGAACCTCGGCGTCGATCCGAAGCACGCCGACCAAATGGTGCGCGGTGTCTGCTCGCTTCCGAACGGAACGGGTCGGACGACGCGTGTCGGCGTTTTCGCGCGCGGCGACAAGGCTGAAGAGGCAAAGGCTGCCGGCGCGGATGTCGTTGGCGCGGAAGACCTCGTCGAGCAGGTCCAGGCCGGTCAGATCAATTTCGATCGCTGCATTGCGACGCCGGACATGATGGGCCTGGTCGGTCGTCTCGGTAAGGTGCTCGGCCCCCGCGGCCTGATGCCAAACCCGCGAGTGGGTACGGTGACGATGGACGTCACGAAGGCGGTCGCCGATGCCAAGGGCGGCTCGGTTGAGTTTCGCGTCGAGAAAGCCGGCATCATTCACGCCGGCGTCGGTAAGTCGAGCTTCCCGGCCGACAAGCTCGCCGAGAACATCAAGGCGTTTGTCGATGCGGTGAGCAAGGCGAAGCCGTCGGGTGCAAAGGGCACCTACATCAAAAAGGTCGCGATCAAGTCGACCATGGGGCCGGGTGTTCAGGTCGAGCAGAGCACCGTCGTCCCGAGCGCGACGGCGTAGGCCAAGGAGATTTCGCCGCGCGCATTTCGAGTGCGCGGCATGCGTTCCGGGTTCGCCCGGAGACAAGGGATCTAGAGCGGACGGGCCTGCCCCGATGTCTGGATCCCGACCTGTCCGAGATTGAGAGGTGCCGGCTCGCCGGCTTAATCCCGCAAGGGGCCTTCATGAGACGGGAGACCTGGAAACACCGATGTCCGAAGCGGGCAACCGCCGCGGGCACGGGTCGAAGGGACACTCTTGGGTTTCAGCGTGCCGCAAGCGCGGTACGCGCGGCTCAGACAGGATGAGCGTCGGTGTTGGCCATGGCTTCGGCCCGAGCTGCTCCGGCAAACGGTGACGGCGGGACACTCTTGGGTGCCCCGCTGAGCAACAAGGAGAAGCGAAGTGGATAGAGCTAAAAAAGAAGCTCTCGTCTCCCAGCTTCACGACGTGTTTTCGAGCACGGGCGTGGTTGTGGTGACCCACTACGCAGGCCTCAGTGTCGCGCAGATGACCGACTACCGCCAGCGCATGAAGGGTGCCGGCGGATCGGTCAAAGTCGCGAAGAACAGGCTTGCGAAGCTCGCACTCCGCGATACGCCGTCTGAAGGCATCACTGACCTTCTGACGGGGCCGACCTGTCTGGCCTATTCGGATGATCCGGTAGCAGCAGCCAAGGTTGCGGTCGCCTATGCCAAGGAAAACGAGAAGCTCGTCGTCCTTGGCGGTGCCATGGGGAACACGGTTCTCGATCCCGGTGGCATCAAGGCCCTCGCGGAACTGCCTTCACTCGATGAACTGCGCGGCAAACTCGTTGGCCTGCTTCAGGCGCCGATGGTCAAGATCGTCCGCACGGTCAACGAACCGGGCGGCATGCTGGCACGGGTGATCCAGGCGAAGTCGGCACAAGAAGCCGCCTGACGCCGGGACAAACAAACAGAACCGCCGGGGCCACGCGTACCGCGGCGACATCAACCGAACGAAACAACTGACATCCCAAGAGACGAACCCTATGACCGACCTTTCCAAAATCGCTGACGATCTGTCAGGCCTGACCGTCCTCGAAGCCGCTGAACTGGCAAAGATGCTCGAAGACAAGTGGGGCGTGTCCGCCTCAGCGGCCGTCGCCGTCGCAGCGGCCCCTGGTGCTGCTGCCGGTGATGCCGGTGGTGCCGCAGAAGAGAAGACGGAATTCACCGTCGTCCTGAAGGCTGCCGGCGACAAGAAGATCAACGTCATCAAGGAAGTCCGCGCGATCACGGGCCTCGGCTTGAAGGAAGCCAAGGAACTCGTCGAAGCCGGCGGCAAGCCTGTGAAGGAAGACGTCGACAAGGCGGAAGCCGAAGAGATCAAGAAGAAGCTCGAAGAAGCTGGCGCAACGGTCGAACTGACCTAACCGCCGCCATCGACTTGCCGGGGCTGCGGCGGCGCTCGCGCTGCCGCAGCCACCCGGTCCACCTAAACGGTTTTCCAGACAAACCTGGCTCCGGACGATGGCTCCGGCGGGTTTTTCCGGAAAGCCGTTTCTCCGCATCTGGGCTCAGCGCTGAGACCTGCCCGGATCGGACGAAACGGAGACCAGAGCGGCGGTCCGCCCAACCGTCGCGCTCAACGCCCGAGGAGCTCACATGGCTGCAGCAACCTTCAATGGCCGCACCCGTATCCGCAAACACTTTGGCAAGCTTGGCGAAGTCGCCGAGATGCCGAACCTCATCGAGGTCCAGAAAAGCTCCTATGACGACTTTCTGATGGTGAAGGAGCCGGAGGGGGGACGGATCGAGGAAGGTCTCGAAGCTGTTTTCCGCTCGGTGTTCCCGATCTCGGACTTCGCCGGCAAGTCGCGCCTTGAGTTTGTTCGCTACGACTTCGAAGACCCGAAGTTCGATGTCGAAGAGTGCATGCAGCGCGACCTGACGTATTCCGCGCCGCTGAAGGTCAAGCTCCGCCTGATCGTGTTCGACATCAACGAAGAGACGGGCTCGAAGTCGATCAAGGACGTCAAAGAGCAGGACGTCTACATGGGCGACATGCCGCTGATGACGACGAACGGCACGTTCGTCATCAACGGCACCGAGCGCGTGATCGTCAGCCAGATGCACCGCTCGCCGGGCGTGTTCTTCGACCACGACCGCGGCAAGACGCATGCCTCCGGCAAGCTGCTGTTCGCCGCCCGCATCATTCCGTACCGCGGCTCATGGCTCGACTTCGAATTCGACGCGAAGGACATCGTCCACTGCCGCATTGACCGCCGCCGGAAAATTCCGGTGACGACGATGCTCTATGCGTTGGACCACAACGACGAGCAGATCCTCGCGACGTTCTACGAAAACTACAACATCAAGGATTCCAAGCGCGGATGGCGCATGCCGTTCGTGAAGGAGAAGTGGCGCGGCGTGACGCCGACGTCTGACCTGATCGATGCCAAGACCGGTGAAGTCATGGTGCCTGCCGGTGAGAAGATCACCGCGCGCCGGGCCCGCGAGATGGAAGCGAACGGCCTCAAAGAGGTTGTGATCGCGCCGGAAGACCTGGCGGGACGTTACCTCGCGCAGGACATCATCGATATGGACTCCGGCCGCATCTACGCGGAAGCCGGCGACGAGCTCGATGAAGAGGTGCTGCTCTCGCTCAAGGAGCAGGGCGTGAAGGAACTGCCGATCCTCGATATCGACCACGTCAATATCGGCCCGTGGATCCGCAACACGCTGAAGCTCGACAAGAACGCGAACCGCGAAGAAGCGCTAATGGACATCTACCGGGTGATGCGCCCGGGCGAGCCGCCGACGATCGAGGCGGCCGAGACGCTGTTCCATTCGCTGTTCTTCGATCCGGAGCGCTACGACCTCTCCGCCGTTGGCCGCGTGAAGATGAACATGCGCCTCGACCTCGATGCCGAGGATACGGTGCGGACGCTGCGCGACGAGGACATCCTCTCGGTGGTCACGACGCTCGTTGATCTGCGTGATGGCCGCGGCGACATCGACGACATTGACCACCTCGGCAACCGGCGCGTGCGCTCGGTCGGCGAGCTGATGGAGAACCAGTACCGCGTTGGCCTCCTCCGCATGGAGCGCGCGATCAAGGAGCGCATGAGCTCGGTCGATATCGACACGATCATGCCGCAGGACCTGATCAACGCGAAGCCGGCAGCCGCCGCCGTGCGCGAGTTCTTCGGTTCTTCGCAGCTCTCGCAGTTCATGGACCAGACCAACCCGCTTTCCGAGATCACGCACAAGCGGCGTCTCTCGGCGCTCGGCCCCGGCGGTCTGACGCGTGAGCGCGCGGGCTTCGAGGTCCGCGACGTGCACCCGACGCACTACGGCCGCATCTGCCCGATTGAGACTCCGGAAGGCCCGAACATCGGCCTTATCAACTCGCTCGCGACGTTCGCGCGGGTGAACAAGTACGGCTTCATCGAAAGCCCGTACCGCAAAGTTGAGAACGGCAAGCTGCTCGACGAGGTCGTCTACCTCTCGGCGATGGAAGAAGCGCGCCATCACGTGGCGCAGGCCAATGCCGAAGTCGACGACAAGGGTCGCCTGTCGGGCGACCTGATTACGTGTCGTTATCAGGGCGACAACCTGCTCGTCTCGCCCGACGTCGTCACCTACATGGACGTCTCGCCAAAGCAGCTCGTCTCGGTCGCAGCAGCGCTCATCCCGTTCCTCGAGAACGATGACGCGAACCGCGCCCTGATGGGCTCGAACATGCAGCGCCAGGCTGTGCCGCTCATCAAGGCGGAAGCGCCGCTTGTCGGCACCGGCATGGAGGCGCGCGTCGCCCGTGATTCCGGCGCTGCGATTGCCGCCCGCCGGACGGGTGTTGTCGATCAGGTGGACGCAACGCGTATCGTCATCCGCGCAACGGAGGAGACCGATCCTTCGAAGCCGGGCGTCGACATCTATCGCCTGCGCAAGTTCCAGCGCTCGAACCAGAACACCTGCATCAACCAGCGGCCGCTCGTGAACGTCGGTGACACGGTCCAGGCCGGCGAGATCGTGGCCGATGGCCCGTCGACGGACCTTGGCGATCTGGCGCTCGGCAAGAACGTGCTCGTCGCGTTCATGCCGTGGATGGGATACAACTTCGAGGACTCAATCCTCCTATCCGAACGCGTCGTCTCGGAAGACGTCTTCACCTCGATCCACATCGAAGAATTCGAGGTGATGGCCCGCGACACCAAGCTCGGGCCGGAAGAGATCACGCGCGACATCCCGAACGTCGCGGAAGAAGCGCTGCGCAATCTCGATGAGGCGGGCATCGTCTACATCGGCGCCGAAGTGCATCCAGGCGACATCCTGGTCGGCAAGATCACGCCGAAGGGCGAAAGCCCGATGACGCCGGAGGAGAAGCTTCTCCGCGCGATCTTCGGTGAGAAGGCGTCTGACGTGCGGGATACGTCTCTGCGTTTGCCGCCGGGTGTTGCCGGCACGATCGTCGAAGTGCGCGTGTTCAATCGCCACGGCGTCGATAAGGACGAGCGCGCGATGGCGATCGAGCGCGAGGAGATCGAGCGGCTCGCCAAGGACCGCGACGACGAACTCCAGATCCTAGACCGCAACGTCTACGGCCGTCTGCGCGAAACGCTGATCGGTAAGGTCGTCGCGAAGGGCCCGAAAGGCGCGCGCAAGGACACCGAGATCACCGGAGACGTTCTCGACGATATCCCCCGCTCGCACTGGTGGGAGATCGGCCTCGCCGACCCTGACGCCCAGGCGGAAATGGAGGCGATCCAGAAGCAGTACGAGGACGCCAAGAAGAGCCTTGAGCGCCGCTTTGTCGACAAGGTCGACAAGCTGCAGCGCGGCGATGAGATGCCTCCGGGCGTCATGAAGATGGTCAAGGTCTTCGTCGCCGTGAAGCGCAAGATCCAGCCGGGCGATAAGATGGCCGGCCGGCACGGCAACAAGGGCGTCGTCTCGATGATCGTGCCGCAGGAGGACATGCCGTTCCTCGAGGATGGCACGCCGGTCGATGTGGTGTTGAACCCGCTCGGGGTGCCAAGCCGCATGAACGTCGGGCAGATCCTTGAGACCCATATGGGGTGGGCCTGCCGCGGCCTCGGTCGCGTCATCGACAGCGCACTCGCGCAGTACCGCGAAGACGGCGACGTCAAACAGATCCAGTCGAAGCTCGACGACATCTATGGCGACGGCCGTCAGCTCGGGAAGATGAGCAAGGACGAGACGCTCGCCCTCGCCGATCAGCTGAAGACCGGTGTCCCGGTGGCGACGCCGGTGTTCGACGGTGCGCGCGAACCGGACATCGTCGAAATGCTCGATCGTGCGGGCTTCGACAATTCAGGTCAGGTGACGCTGGTCGACGGACGCACGGGCGAGCAGTTCGATCGCAAGGTGACTGTTGGCTACAAGTACATCCTGAAGCTGCACCACCTCGTAGACGACAAGATCCATGCCCGTTCGATCGGCCCGTATTCGCTGGTCACCCAGCAGCCGCTCGGCGGTAAGGCGCAGTTCGGCGGTCAGCGCTTCGGCGAGATGGAGGTCTGGGCGCTGGAAGCCTACGGCGCTGCCTACACGCTGCAGGAAATGCTGACCGTGAAATCGGACGACGTCGCTGGCCGCACAAAGGTCTACGAATCGATTGTCCGCGGTGATGACGGCTTCGAGGCCGGCATCCCGGAAAGCTTCAACGTGCTCGTCAAGGAGATGCGTGCGCTCGGCCTGATGGTCGATCTCATGAACACCGAGACTGAGGACGAACTCGAGGACGAGATGGCAGCACCCGACATGGTGAAGCTGCCGCCCGCCGCCGAGTAACGAGACCTAACCCTCTTCCCGTGCGCGGGGAGAGGGCTGCAAGACGAAAGCGCTGCAAGGCGCATGATGGCCGCTCCAGGCCCAGGAGACATGCATGGCCCAGACGACAGACATTACGCACTTCTTCAAGCAGCAGAACGCTGTCCCGACGTTCGATCAGATCAAGATTTCGATCGCGAGCCCGGACGATATTCTCTCTTGGTCGTTCGGCGAGATCAAAAAGCCCGAGACGATCAACTACCGCACGTTCAAGCCGGAGCGGGACGGGCTGTTCTGCGCGCGCATCTTTGGCCCGATCAAAGACTACGAGTGCCTGTGCGGCAAGTACAAGCGGATGAAGTACAAGGGCCTCATTTGCGAGAAGTGCGGGGTTGAAGTCACCCTCGCCAAGGTCCGCCGCGAGCGCATGGGCCACATCGAGCTCGCAGCGCCCGTCGCGCACATCTGGTTCCTGAAGTCGCTGCCGAGCCGCATTGGTCTGCTGCTCGACATGACGCTGAAGGACCTCGAGCGCGTCCTCTACTTCGAGAACTACATCGTCATCGAGCCGGGCGTGACGACCTTCACCGAGAAGCAGTTGCTGTCGGAGGAGGAGTACAACACCGCGATCGAAGAGTTCGGGCAGGACAGCTTCACCGCCGGCATCGGCGCCGAAGCAATCCGTGAAATCCTGATGGCGATGGATCTGCCTCAGATCCGCGAAGACCTCCGCCAGGAGATCGCCGAGGCGACGACCGAGCTCAAGCCGAAGAAGCTCGGAAAGCGGCTTAAAGTCATCGAAGCGTTCATCGACAGTGGCAACCGGCCTGAGTGGATGATCCTGACGCACGTGCCGGTGATTCCGCCGGAACTGCGTCCGCTC
The DNA here is from genome assembly GCA_039816475.1 of Pseudomonadota bacterium. Classification (GTDB taxonomy): domain Bacteria; phylum Pseudomonadota; class Alphaproteobacteria; order Rhizobiales; family Hyphomicrobiaceae; genus JBCBWG01. The sequence goes on from JBCBXS010000061.1 coordinate 10,579, forward strand.
GTCCCTCTGGACGGCGGCCGGTTCGCGACGTCGGACCTCAACGACCTCTATCGCCGCGTGATCAACCGCAACAACCGCCTCAAGCGGCTGATGGAGCTGCGCGCGCCGGACATCATCATCCGCAACGAAAAGCGGATGCTGCAGGAATCCGTCGACGCACTCTTCGACAACGGCCGTCGCGGCCGCGTCATCACGGGCGCAAACAAGCGTCCGCTGAAGTCGCTGTCGGATATGCTGAAGGGCAAGCAGGGTCGCTTCCGGCAGAACCTGCTCGGCAAGCGCGTCGACTATTCAGGCCGTTCGGTCATCGTGGTCGGCCCGTCGCTAAAGCTGCACCAGTGTGGCCTGCCGAAGAAGATGGCGCTCGAGCTGTTCAAGCCGTTCATCTATGCGCGTCTGCAGGCGCTCGGTCAGGCTGCCACGGTCAAGCAGGCCAAGAAGCTCGTCGAAAAAGAGAAGTCGGAAGTCTGGGACATCCTCGATGAGGTGATCCGCGAACACCCGGTGATGCTGAACCGCGCG
>JBCBXS010000062.1:0-11055 GCA_039816475.1 Pseudomonadota bacterium
GATCGCATCGCAGATCGAGGGCGGGCTCGGCTACGGCCTCGGCGCGGTCATGCGCAACAAGATCACGATGGACGGCGGTGTGATCGAGCAGGCGAACTTCCCCGACTACGAACCGCTCCGTATCTCCGACATGCCGAAGGTCGAGACCTACATCGTGCCTTCGACGGAAGCTCCGACGGGCGTTGGCGAGCCGGGCACGCCGCCGGCCGGTCCGGCACTTGCGAACGCAATCTTCGCGGTGACGGGTAAGCGGGTGACCACGCTGCCGATGACGGACGACGGCATCGAATTCGCCTAAGCGACGCGCGCCGGAATAGACGACGAACCTAAGCGCCGGGCCTGCACGGCCCGGCGCTTTTGTTTTGTCTCGTCGTCACCGTCGCCAGCTTAGGAGACGTCCGCGGTCTCAGTGCAAGCTCGGGAATGACGTCGCCTGGTGATGGGTGAGGCGCCACGTGCGACCTTCGCGGACGAACAGGTTGGTCGCAGCAATCGTGCTCGGACCAATCCGTTCAACGCAGATCACGAACGCGCGCCCACCGGTGACGATCACCGTCTCGTCTTCTGCGTAAATGTCCGGTGCGTTGCCCGATGCGAGGATGCGGAACCAGGACGCCATCACAGCATCACGACCGCTGATCTCACCGCAACCGGGATGCAGAACGCTGACGGCATCGCGCTCGGACCAGAGTGAGAGCATGCGGTCGTAGTCGGCGGAGCGGAAGGCTGCGTAGAACGCGCGGTTCGCTGCGAGGACCTCGCGCTGCGCATCGCGTTGCGTGCCACGAGACGGCGGTTCAGCGCGCTTCGGCTCGGTCATGGCAGCATCCCTTTGCGGGCGCGTTCGGATTTAAGGACTTCATGACAGTCGCAGCGTTCCGACCGTGTGTTGGGGCCCGCGCGCGGGGCATCCTAGATCGGATTTTCACGGACCATACGCCCGAGGAGTGCGTCGAGCGAGATAAATCCGGGCCCGCGAATGACGAGATAGAGCAGCGGAAACACCCAAAGAAGCCGCTGGTCCGCGATCGCCGAGTTCTGAATGCGATCGAAGAAGGTGCCGATCGTCTCCGCGTCGACGTTGTGCTGCGTGATGTCGACGAATGTCATGACGCCAATAAACGCGATCATGCCGAGCCTGGCTGCGCGCGTGAACAACCCGATGAGGATCAGGACCGGCAACGCGAATTCGGCGTAGGTGCCCGCGTAGACCATCAGGCCGTGGGGGAAGAACGGAAGCTGCGTCGCATCGAAGTTCGCCGCTTCCATCGCCTGAGGCGCGATCTGCGCGAAGGCGTTCATGGTCGGGATGAAGATGCCGGGAAACCCGCTCTCGACCTTCGTGAGCGCTGAGTTGATGAAGTACGTAAAGAGCACACTGCCGAAAACCAGCCGCGCCGAGAGCCCCAGAAACCAGTCGCCGAACAGGCTCTGGATTGCGCGGAACAGACCGGAGTAAAGCGCCTCAAGAGCACCAAACAGCCCCATGTCGTACTCCCGTCACCGCGCTTGAACCTGCGCTCAGATAACCGAACGGCGCGGTGCACACTCAGGCGTCTCCTAAATCAGGTTAATCTCAGTCCGGTGACAGGGTCAGACGCATACGAGTGCCGAAGGGCGCCCGGCACGTCGGCTTCGGGCGCACGGACAGCGGTGGCAAAGCGCTCCTCGCCATCACGCCATGACTTCGGCGCGGGGCTCCTTGAGAGCAGCGGTCGGCGCTGCTGCAGCCATCATCAGACGTTCGGCCTTTTGCGCCTCTGCAAGCAGCTTGGACCACGGCGGCAGGTTCTCGTTCCACGCGACAAGCGTCGGGCGCATGCCGAACCGGGCGACGACATGGGCGTAGAGATCCCAGACGTCGCGAAGGATCGGCCGGTCGTGAGTGTCGATAAGCAACGGCGCGCCGTCGTCGTTACGATCTTCGGCGTGGCCTGCAAGGTGGATTTCGCCAACCGCTGCGAACGGGAAGCGATCGACATAGGCGTAGGCGTCATCTCCGCGGTTGGTGCACGAGATGTAGACGTTGTTGATGTCGAGCAGCAGGCCGCAGCCTGTTCGTTCGACGACCTCGCTCAGGAAGCCGATCTCGTCGAAGTCGGCGTCCTCGTACGCGACGTCCGTTGACGGGTTTCCGAGCAGCATCGTTTGGCCGGCGGCTGACTGGATTCTGTCGATGTGGCGGCAGACGTCGTCCAGCGTCTCTCTGGTGTAGGGCCGCGGCAGCAGGTCGTCCAAGTCGCCGTCGTCGTGGGGCGACCACGCGAGGTGTTCGGAAAAGCTCTGCGGCTGATAAAGCTTCACAAGATGCGCCAGCCTGTTGAGGTGATCGCGCGAGAGGTCATGCGCGCCGCCGATCGAGAGACCGACGTCGTGCAGTGAGAGCGGGTAGAGATCGCGGATGCGCGTTAACGCGTGATGCGGCGGGCCGCCGTCGCCCATGTCGTTTTCGGGACGGACCTCGAACCAGCCAACGTCCGGGCGCTCGGCAAGGATCGCCTCGTAGTGCTCAGGTTTCAGGCCGACACCGCTTCTGAGCGGAAGCGTGTCCGACTTTGCAGCACGCGATCGGGGCACGGTACGGTCTCCCTGGGACAGCTGGCGTTGGTTGATGAATTGAGGTTTGCGGTGAGTACGGCGATCAGGCCCTGCCGCACGGGACTGGGCCGGTCTGGTCGTCAGGCGGGATCTTGCTCGAAGCCAGTGTCTCGCAGGGGCTCTTCGTGACGAGCGTCCATTCCATCGCGACGGCCTGAGTGGTCGTTGAGCTGGAGACTGTCCGTCCGGTCGCAGCGAAGGCGAGCGCACCTACGGATGAGACTGTTTTGCCCATTGAGGTTTCCTCCAAAACGCTGGCGCCGACGACTAGGCCTACTACAAATAATGGTGGCTGAGGGGCGCGACGCTCAAACCAACTCGCCTCACATTCCGGTGACGCTGCGTGATCGGGACGGCGTTTTATCGCAGTCTTGGCGTACCGTTTGAGTGGCGTCGTCAGGGGCGAGCAATCAATGCCGGAGGGCCTCAAAGTGTCCAAGCGTTTCGCGCTCGATTCAGCCGTTCGAGAGGCGATTGGACGTCTGCCGCGCGCCAATCTCCTGTCCGGGGTCACGCCGCTCGAGGCGATGCCGCGGCTCGGGGCCACATACGGTGGTGACATCGCCGTGAAGCGCGATGACCTGACGGGCCTCGGTCTCGGCGGTAACAAGGTGCGCAAGCTCGAGTTCTACTTCGGCCGCGCGGTGGCGGACGGCGCTGACATCGTCCTCATCACCGGAGCGGTTCAGTCGAACTACGTGCGCCTTGCGGCGGCCTCTGCGGCGCGATTGGGCCTCCGCTGCCATGTCCAACTCGAGGAGCGTGTCGCGCGCGCCGATCCCGCCTACCGCACCAATGGCAATGTGCTGCTCGACGATCTGTTCGGCGCGACACGCACGACGTTTCCTGTTGGCGAAGACGAAACGGCAGCCGATGCCGCGATAGACGCGCACGCCGCACGCTATCGGGCGGAGGGCCTGAAGACCTTCATCATTCCGCTTGCCGCCAACAAGCCGCCGCTCGGTGCTGTCGGATACATCCTGACGGCGCAGGAGCTGCTGCAGCAGCGGCCGGATGTGACCGATGTCGTTGTTGCCTCGGGCAGTGGGCTCACGCACGCGGGACTTCTGTTCGGCCTGCGCGCATGCGGTTGGGACGGGCGCGTGCACGGCATTTGCGTTCGCAGAGCAGAGGCACTTCAGACGCCGCGCATCGCGGGCCATTGCGAACGTCTTGCACGCTTACTCGATGTTGCGCCGCGCGTTGGCGAAGATGCCATCGTTACAGATGACCGCTTGCTGCCGCCGGGCTACGGGCAACTGAACGCGGCGACGTCGGAGGCTGTGCGGGATGCGGCCCGCCTAGAAGGTCTCGTGCTCGATCCCGTCTACACAGGTCGCGTTTTCGCGGGCCTCCGGCTGCGCCTGAGCGAGGGACGCATTCCGGCGGGCGCGCGGACGGTGGTCGTCCATACGGGCGGGACACCAGCGCTATTCGCTTACGCCGACCAGTTGCGCGAGGCCGTCCTCACCCGCGATCCGAACTGACACATGCTTTAAATTGCGACGACGCTTGCGGCGCGATCATCCAACCACCCGCGCGTGTTTTACTCGGCGGCTTCGGACGCGCGCGCGTTGCCGACGGCGTGGGCGGCAGCGCTTTCGCCGGCGAGTTTGCCGAAGACCGCGCCGTTCATCAGGCCGGTGCCGCCAGGGTAGTTGTGATAGAAGACGCCGCCCACCATCTCGCCGGCCGCAGTGAGACCCGGGATCGGCTTGTAGTCGGTCGAGAGCACGCGCGCCTGCGGATCGATCCGGACACCGCCGAACGTGAATGTGACGCCGCAGGTGACGGCGTAGGCCTCGAACGGGCCCTCATCGATCGTGTTCGCCCAGTTGCTTTTCGGAACCGACAGCCCGGTCGTCCCGCGCCCATCCTTGATGTTCGGGTTGAACGCCACGTCGGTCTGGACCGCTCTGTTGTAAGCGGCCACCTCGTTGAGGAAGCGCGCCGCATCGACGCCCTCGAGCTTTCCGGCGAGGTCTTCCAGCGTGTCGCCCGTGACCTTCGTGACCTGCCGAATGCGATACTCGTCGCGGAGGAGATGCAGCGTCTTCTGGTCGAACACCTGCCAGGCGAAGCTGCCCGGCTGTTCAAGGATCACACGGCCGTACTTTGCATACGTGTAGTTTCGGAAGTCGGCGCCTTCATCGAGGAAGCGCTCACCGTTCGCGTTGACCATGATCCCGAACGGGTAGGAGTGCTTCTGGAAGTTGTCGCCAACGGCGAGGTCGCCGAACTCTGGCGCGTTCCGCTCCCAGCCAACCGCGTGGCAGCCGGACCAATTGCCCGCGGTCGCAGCGCCGATGTTGAGCGCCATGTTGATGCCGTCACCGGTGTTGTAGCGGGAGCCGCGCACCTTCGCGATGTCCCAGCCGGGGCCGAGGTATCGCGTCCGCATTTCCGGGTTGGCCTGGAAGCCGCCGGCTGCGAGCACAACAGCGCGTGCCTTGATGTCTTTGATCTCGTCGGCGAAGCGGACTTTCACGCCGTTGATTGCGAAGCCGTCGGTCAGCAGTTCCAGTGCACGCGCTTCGTAGCGGACTTCTACGCCGTGCTTCCTGGCGATCCCGGTCCAGGCTTCGACAAGGCCCGGCCCGCCGCCCCAGGCTTCGAGCGTAAGCCCGCCCCAGAACTTGAACTTGCCGTCGATCTTGAAGGCCTGCCGACCGTAGATCGGGACGAAGCGCACGCCCTTCTCGCGCATCCACTTCATCGTCGAGAACGAGTTCTTGACGAGCGCCTCGGTCAGCTCCGGGTCGGTGCGGTATTGTGTGACGCGGAACATGTCGTCGAAGAATTGGTCTTCGCTGTAGGTGCCGAAGTCGGTCGTCTCGCGCTCTTCCTCGGTAAGGTCCGGCACGAGCTCGAGGATGTCGTCAACGCCGTCGTACGCGAAGCGGATTGCGCCGGCCGTAAAGCGCGAGTTGCCACCGGCCTCGTCCTCCGGCGCACACTCGAGGACGAGGACGCTCGCGCCCCGTTCGCGCGCAGCCATTGCCGCAGAGAACGCAGCGTTGCCGCCCCCGACGACCACTACGTCGAATGTGTCCGAAGCCGCCACCGCTCAACCCTCCCGATGCGCTCGCATCCTCAAATGCCCAGAATTGTATCCAATCGCATACAATCTGCCCGCGTGGTCGCGCGATGTCAATTCGGGCTCCGGCGCTGCCGGATCGCGCGTGTGGTATGAGACGGCAACGGCAACACTCGGCGGAGAGACTGACCGGTCCCGATGAGCGAACGGCTCGACATATTCGAAGTGCTGCAGAACGAGATCCTCGATGGGGCGCTGGCGCCCGGCGACCGGATCAAGGAAGCCGATCTCGCCGAGCGGTTCGGGCTCAGCCGGACGCCGGTGCGCGAGGCGCTGCGGCGGCTGGAGACGCGAGGCCTACTTGTCCATGAACCGCATCGCGGCATGGTCGTTGCGCGGCTCGAGGAAGGCGCCGTTGCCGAGCTGTACGTGATGCGTGGGATCATCGAAGGCGCGGCGGCGGCACTCGCAGCGCGCCACGCGACCGACACGGAGATCGAAGGCCTGCGCCGTCAGATCGCGCGCGACCGGGCGCTGACGCATAACGCGCGCAAGCTTGCCGCCGCCAACCGGGCATTCCATCTCGCGATCCTACGGGCGGCCCATAATCGGTTTCTGACACGGGCGGCGGCGTCTCTTGGCGAGGCCCTCGCACTGCTCGGGCCGACGACGCTTGGCGAAGATGGCCGATCCGGCCCCTCGGTTGATGAGCATGCCGCAATCGTCGAGGCGATCGCCTCCCGCGATACGGATGCCGCGAAGGCCGCCGCCGAAGCGCACATCGATCGTGCGTTTGCAGCCCGGCTCGCACAGATGGACCGGGCCGTTCTCGCAGATGAGTTGGACGACCGCGAACTCGCAGACACGGCTGTTGCGGCGGCGATGTCGACGGCTGCACTCGGCGCACACAAGGGCAAACCGCGAAAGCAAGGGAAACACAAATGAGTAGAGCCGCGCTTGCTGCCGCTCAGAACGGCGTCCGCCAGGTCACCGCGCCAGCCGCTGTCGGTATGTCTGTCCACGAGATCGCAACGCCGGCGCTCGTCGTCGACCTCGATGCGTTCGAAGCCAACGTCGCAACTCTCCGCGATTTCGTTTCGCGCACGGACGTGCAGCTGCGGGCGCACGCGAAAACGCACAAATCGGCTGACATCGCCCGGTATCAGATGCAGCACGGGGGCGCCGTTGGCGTGTGCTGCCAGAAGGTCAGCGAGGCGGAGGCGCTGGTATACGCCGGCATCGACAACGTCCTGGTCTCAAACCAGGTGACCGATCCGGCGCGCCTCAAGCGCCTTGCTGAGATGGCGGCGCGCGCGACTGTGAGCGTCTGCGTTGACGATGCGGCGACGATCCCGGTGCTCTCAGAGGCGGCCGCGCAGGCAGACCAGCAGATCGGATGTCTCGTTGAAGTCGACGTTGGAGCAGGGCGCTGCGGCGTTGCGCCCGGAGACGCGGCAGTCCCGCTCGCGAAGGCGATCTCGGATGCACCCGGCCTGACGTTCGAGGGCGTGCAGGCCTACCACGGCGGCGCGCAGCACATCCGCGATTACGGGCAGCGACGCGACGTGCTTGCCGGCGTTGTCGCCGAGACATCACGAACGGTCGAGGCACTCATAGGCGCTGGCCTCGCTTGCAACACGGTTGCGGGGGCAGGCACGGGTTCGTTCGCATTCGAAGCGCAGAGCGGCGTCTATACGGAGCTGCAGTGCGGCTCCTACATCTTCATGGATGTCGACTACGGCGCAATCGAAGACGCTGACGGCGCGCCAATCTCAACGTTCAGAAATGCGTTGTTTCTGCTCACCGGCATCATGTCGAACGCGAAAGACGGCCAAGCCGTTTGTGATGCCGGGTTGAAGGTCCAGTCGGTTGACAGCGGATTGCCGCGGGTCTTCGGCCGCGATGATGTCTCCTACATCAAATGCTCGGACGAGCACGGTGTGATCGCCGACCCCGGCAACGTGCTCGCGATCAACGATCGGTTGTGGCTCGTGCCGGGCCACTGCGATCCGACCTGCAACATCCACGACTGGTACGTCGGCGTGCGCGGGGGTCGCGTCGAGACGCTGTGGCCGGTCACTGCCCGCGGCTGTCACTTCTGAGCGTCCTCGACACCAGAGTGGCTCACCGCAGGAAATCGGCCTCGAACGGAAACGACGTCAGGTTTTCGTAACCCGTTTCCGTGACGACCACCTGATCCTCAAGCTTGATCCCGCACGGCCCGCCGACTTCGCCGATATAGGCCTCGACGCAGACGCAATGCCCCGCCTCAAGCACGCCGTCGTAACCGCTGTCTTCGATGTGGTCGGGATAGCGGATCGAGGGATACTCGTCGCAGAGCCCGACGCCGTGCATGACGACGCCGTACTTCAGCGCCTGATACTGCGGCGGTAGACGGTGCGACTTCTCTGAGATTTCGAGAAACCCGACGCCGGCTTTAAGCAATTCACGGTTGGTCATGATGTGCTCGTAGGCGACTTGATAGAGGTCGCGCTCGTAGGCCGTCGGCGGGCCGTCACCCGCTTTCCACGTACGGCTGAGGTCGGCGCAGTAGCCGTAGGGGCCGATCAGATCGGTATCGAAGGCGACGATGTCGCCGTCCCGGATCGTGCGCGGACCACATTCCTGAAACCACGGGTTGGTGCGCGGTCCGGACGATAGAATACGCGTCTCGATCCACTCTCCGCCGCGAACGTGATTGCCGCGTTGAAGCTCGGCCCAAAGCTCGACTTCGGTGAGCCCCGGCTGCATCACAGCTTGCATCTCGTGCATCGCCTGCTCGCACGAGTGCAGCGCGCAGCGCATCGCGTTCAGTTCATCGGCGTTCTTGATCGCGCGCGCGTTCTCGGTCAGCTCCTGACCATTGGCGATTGTGATGCCAAGCGCTTGCAAGGCCTGAAAGCCATCGAACTCCATCTTGTCGACGGCGACGTGTGGCTTTGCGCAAACGCCGTGCTTGCGGGCGAGGTCGAGGATTTCGCCTGCAAAGCGTGCCGCGAACTCCGGCCCCCGGCTGCCGGCCTCAAAGTAAAAGAGGCTCGCGCCCTCGCGGACTTCCCGGACCAACGGAAGATGCGCCGACAAATGCGCGCCACCGTGAAAGTCCCACAGTACCGTGTAGCCATCGGCCCCCACGAAACACGCGCGGCAGGGATTATGCGTGATCCAGATCTGCATATTCGACGAGTCGGTCGCGTATCGAATATTGAGCGGATCGAACAGCAGAAGGCCGTCGTAGCCACGCGCGTTTATCGCGTCGACGAGCCGCCTGTGGCGGTAGGCACGCATTGTCTCAAGATCGGGCGGCGTTAGGCCGGCCTCGGCCCACTCGCGAAACGCGAGGTCAGTTGGCCCCGTCTCAACGCGATCGCTGTCGTTGGGCGACCCGTCGGGCAGGACGTGCGCCGACGTGATCGCGCGCCGGCTCGGATCGATCTTGCGATTGCTCACCGAAAACGGACTGTGAAAGTTCACGGGCCTCTCCGTTTCAACGCGCGCTGCGTGCGTCACGGGAAAGCGGATCAGACCCGCGCCGAGGCGGCTGTCTTGCGTGCGACACCTGTGCGACACTTTCGCGAGCGTTGCTTACGCGTTGGCGGAACCCGGAGGAGACGAGCGATCCATGGCGTCGGTGACGCAACAACTCGACGTCGTTCGCGGCCGGTGGGCGTCGCTCCCCGGCAACGTCCGCGGCGGAATATTCATTCTGATCTCGACGTTTTTCTTTTCGATCATGCTGGCGCTTATCAAGCTCGCGGGCGAGCGATTGCACGTCACGCAGATCCTGTTTTTCCGCCAGGTCGTGATGCTGTTGCTCGCATTGCCGGTGATCGTCCAAGATGCGCCGGGTGCGATCCGGTCCGCGCGGCCGGGGCTTCAGTTCACCCGTGTCGGCTGTGCGTTCTGCGCGATGCTGCTCGGGTTCACAGCCTTCATCAATCTGCCGCTTGCCGACGCGACGACGCTGTCGTTCGCAAAGACGTTCTTCATGACCGTGCTGGCGATCATCTTTCTCGGCGAGGTGGTCGGGATCCGCCGCTGGGCCGCAGTTGCCGTCGGGTTTCTTGGCGTCATGATCGTGGCGTGGCCGACCGGCGAGGGCGGCTTCAACATCTACACGATCATGGCGATCGCGAGCGCGGCTTTCGTGGCCATCGTCATGATCCTGATCCGCAAACTTTCGCAGGTCGATCGGCCGGTGACGATCCTGACGTTCCAGGCGGTCGGGGTCGGGATCCTGATGCTGGCGCCCATGATCTATTTCTGGAAGACGCCGACGTTCGACGAGGTGGTGATGCTGGTCGCCATCGGTGTCGTCAGCGCCATCGGTCAGACGCTCAACATCTTCGGGATGCGGGCAGGGGAGGCGAGTGCGGTGGCACCGCTCGATTACACGCGCCTGCTGTTCGCGGTCATCTTCGGGTTCTTCGTGTTCGGCGATTGGCCCGATGTACGCGTGTTTGCCGGCGCCGCGTTGATCGTCGGGGCTGCGATTTACACGCTTCAGCGTGAGCGAAAGCTCGGTAAGGAAGCGCGCGCGAAAGCGAAAATTGAGACCGCTGCGATCCGCTGAAACCCCGCGCGTTATCCGTCGGGCGCGGCCGTCGCGCGATAGAGCCAGGGCCGTGCGGAACGGTCTTGCGCTTTGACACTGGCAATCTGATCGCTGAACCGGGCCGTCAACTCGACGTCTGTAATCCCATCCAGCAGGCATTGCCGCCGCAACGGGTTGATGTCGAACGCGATGTCGAGACCATCCGGACCGTTGATCCGCTGTGCGGCGAGCTCAATCTCAAGAGACGCCTCCGGTCCGCGCTGGGCCACGTCTGAAAGGCTCGCGATCTCGGCCCTCTCAAGCGCGATCGGCAACAAACCGTTCTGGAAGCAATTGGCCACGAAGATGCTGCCGAAGCTCTCTGCAATCACGGCGCGGATGCCTCGCGCCTGCAGCGCCCATACCGCACCTTCGCGCGATGAGCCGCACCCGAAGTTTCGCCCGGCGAGCAGGATCGGCGCGTTTGCGAGGTGCGGATCGTTCAGGACGTGATCGTCGACTGCTTTGCCGTTCCCGTCATACCGCAACGCTTCAAAGACATGCCGGCCGAGGTCTGCGCGCGGGACATCCGTCAGCCGCTCGATGCGGATGATCACATCGGTATCGATGTTGTCGGCGAGCAGCGGAATGGCGCGGCCGCTCACGACAGTCACCGGTGGGAACGCCATCAGCCGCCCTCCCGCTGGCGGCGCGGATCGACAATGCAGCCTGCGATCGCCGCAGCCGCCGCTGTTTCGGGGCTCGCGAGATGCGTGCGCGCCAACGGTCCCTGCCGCCCGATGAAGTTGCGGTTGGAGGTCGACACACAGCGCGCGCCGGGCGCGACGGTCTCGCCATTGACCGCCACGCAACTGGAACAGCCAGG
>JBCBXS010000063.1:0-10978 GCA_039816475.1 Pseudomonadota bacterium
CGACGATATCTCGAACGATACGGCGCTGACGGATCTTCAAATTGAGTCACTCGACCTCGCCATGATCGTCTTCGATATCGAAGATACATTTGGCATCGAGATCCCCTACAACGCGAACGAAGAGGCTGCCGACTTCAAGACGGTGGGTTCCGTGGTCGACCGCGTGAAGGATCTGATGTCCAACGATGGTTCGGGTGCTGCGAGCGCGACGGCCTGATCGCCCGCGCACAGTACGCTCCGGCGCGCGTTGATCTCATTCGCTTTCAGCGGATTACGATCACGACCCTTCGCCGGCCCCTCCTCAAGCTGCCTTTGTAACGTTCAGGATCGGGACACCTGCGCGGCCCGTCCACGCTGTCCCACTGCAGGACAAAACCCGTGTCTCAAACCAATGCATCGCGAGAGCCCCGCCGTGTCGTCGTCACCGGGCTCGGTGCCGTCACGCCGATCGGCACGACGGTCGACTCGCTCTGGGCATCCGTCCGCGAGAGCAAATGCGGCGTCAGCGCGCTAGAAGGTTTTCCGCTTGAAGACCTCAAGATCCTCGTCGCAGCCCAGATCAAAGACTTCGACCATCGCGCCCGACTGAGGCACTTCCAGCGCGACAAGATCATCATGCACGCGGACCGGTATTCGTGGTTCGCAGCGGCTGCCGCAGACGAAGCCGTCCGCATGGCTGGCCTCGAAATCCCGGTCGCCGATCCTTATCGCACCGCATGCATTATTGGCTCGGGCGCCGGAGGCCTCGTTACCTACGAGAAGGCCTATCGCGACCTGTTCATCGAGAATAAGCGCGCGACGCATCCGTTGACGCTTCTCCGGATTATCGGGTCATCGGCGTCGGCGCACGTCGGGATCGAGTTCGGCATCCGCGGGCCGACGTTTGCGACCTGTTCGGCCTGCTCGACGGCCACGCACTCGATCATCACCGCGCGGGACTACATCGCCCACGGCATGGTGGATGTCGCCATCGCAGGTGCATCTGAATCCGTCATCAACTACGGCACGATGAAAGCCTGGCAGGCGCTGCATGTGCTGTCGCCGGAAGGCTGCTTCCCGTTTGCTGCCAAGCGCAACGGGACCGTCCTTGGCGAAGGCGCCGGCATCCTCGTGCTCGAGGACTACGAACACGCCAAGAAGCGCGGCGCGCGGATCCTTGCCGAGCTCAAGGGCACCGGCATGACGTCCGACGCGAAGGACATGGTGAACCCCGGCATCGAAGGGCCGCGCGAGGCGATGCGCCTTGCAATTGACGAAGCGGGCCTGGACATCGGCGATATCGATTATCTCAGCGCACACGGTACGGCGACGACGATCAACGACCGCAACGAGACCAACGCCGTCAAGGACCTCTTCGGCAAGAAAGCCTACGACCTCGCGATCTCGTCGACGAAGTCGATGCATGGTCATCCGCTTGGCGCCGGCGGAGGGATTGAGGCGGTGCTGACCATCAAGGCGATGCTCGAACAGTGGGTGCCGCCGACGATCGGTCTCGATGAGCCTGATCCGGAGTGTGATCTTGATTACGTGCCCAACCACGGCCGCGATGCGAAGGTCACCTACACGATGTCGAATTCGTTTGCGTTTGGCGGGCTCAACACGGTGCTCGTGTTCGGACCTGATCCGTCGTAGCGTTTGGCATCACCACGCCGCTGAACAGGGGAGAGGGCGATGCCAACGAACCTGCTGCGGACGACACCGGATAAGCGTGAGCGCGCCAAACCGCCATCGACGGCCAAACGCGTTGCCGTCCTGAAGGTCGGCAAGGCTCAGGTGCGCATCGACCTCGTCCCGAGCCGCACTGCCGACGTCATCTGGCGCGCGCTTCCCATTTATGCCATCGCCGAGACCTGGGGCGAGAGCATCCACTTCGAGGTGCCCGTCCGTGCAGGCCGCGAACGCGGCGCGCGACTGAACGCTGGTCCCCGGGACATCCTGTTCTGGGCTGACGACGATCGCGTGGTCTTCGTTTGGGGACCAACGCCGATTTCACGCGATCACGAACGCCGGTTGATGCGCCCGTGTAACGTCTGGGCTGAGGCTCTCGACCCTTTGACGGTCTTTGCCGGAACGGTTCCAGGCGCGAAAGTATCGCTCGTAGCAGAGACGCGCTGACCCGGAAGTTAGGCTACCGCGTCTTGTTCACGAGAGGGTATGCCATGCGCAAGATTGCAATCGTGATGGGTGACGGGTCCGACGCCGTGAAGCTGACGGCGAAGCTGCGACATACGCCGACGGCAGATGCCATTTGGGCTGCGTTGCCGATCTCCGGCTCGGCAAACACCTGGGGCGATGAGGTCTACTTCGATATCGGTGTGTCTTGCGCCCTTGAGAGTGACGCCAAAACGGTTCTGAACGCCGGCGAGATCGCCTATTGGGCGGCCGGGAATGCGATCGCGATCGGATACGGCCCGACGCCGGTCTCGGTCGGCGATGAAATCCGCCTGATCAGTGACGCGAACGTCTGGGCAGATGCCGTGGACGATGTTGCGATCTGCCGAAACGTGTCCGGCGACATGCCCGTGACCGTAAGCGCCGTCTGAGGCCCGGGGGCAGAGGCCAGCACCCGAACACCAGACGCAGAAGCGGTCTCGGCAGCTCGGGGGAAAGCTGCCGAGACCTAATGCGTCCGGGGGGACGCCTCGCTCAGATCATCTCACTCTGGAGACGGTCTGACGGGGATCAATTGACGGTTGCCCGCGCCTAACTCTTGGCCGGTTCGGCTTCGGGCAGCTTGTCAACTTCGTCGGCCGTCAGGGCAAGCTTCACGGTCTCGCCAGCCTGCTCGAATTGTTCGGCAGGGATGACGACCAGCTTCGTTCCGAATCCGAGGAAGCCACCGGTCCGGACGTGGATGGCTGCGACCTTGCCGTCAGACGCCGGCTCGATCTTGCCAACCGCACCGATGCGCTGACCGTCACTCGTGAAGACCGGCAGGCCGATCATCTCGGTGACCTGGTCACCCTTCGGTGCCGGCTCGGCCTGAGTTGCACCCGGTGCCGTTGGTTCTGCTGACGGTGCAGCAGGCGCGGCACCTTCATCAGCGCCCGTTGCCGGGACAGGCTGCGCTGCGGCAGGCGGCTGCGTCGTCTCAGGTGTGGTTGACTGCGCAAACGCTGGCGCAGCTGCCACCGCGGTTGAGAGGACGCCGGCGACGGCAAGTGCGCGCAGACGGGGGATCAGGTTGGTGTCGTTGGTCTTCAGCATTTCGGTCTCCTTTCAGACGCTCGAGGCACTGAAGCGGCGGGTCCCGAAAACCGGAACCCGTCGACCCCCAACAGCTAAGCGGCGCGGAAATCCGTGAGCAGTCTTGAAATTCAGCCGGTAAACGCCACGCTCACTAACGCAGGAACAGAGCACTTTCTGGCCGCCTCATTGGCCGTTCGCGGCCCCCTCGCGGACCCTCCGATAAATCGCTTGCGTGCCGCCGCCGCGCTCGTGCCACGTTTGTTCACTGAAAACCCCGCAGACTTTTTTGCGTCTTGCTGCATCAAGTCGTGACGCGACGAGGCCTCAGGCTTGCATGCGTCAATTCAATCCGGGGGGTGGCGTGTGAGTTCTCGTCGCAGGATCGTCGTCAATGAAACGAATGAGATCGCCAAGGAGACCGCGAGCACGGCTCAGGCGGGTGGACTGATCACCGGGATCGTCTCTGTCTTCGCGCTGCTCTTCTCCGGCGTCAGCCTCTACCACAGCGTGTTGAAGCAGCCTGAGCTGAAGGTGCTTATCCCCTCGGTCGTCCACTACACGCGCGACCCGTACGGCGATCAGGAAGTGTTCGCTGTTCCGATTACGATTGCGAACCACGGGGCGCGTGACGGCGCGGTTGTGAACCTCCGTCTTCGTGTGGGGTCGGACGAGGCTGGCATCAGCAAGACGTTCGAGAGCGCCTACGCCGTCGGCCAGGACTTCTTCGTCGGGCCGCAAAGCTTCAACATGCAGACGAAGCGGTTCGATCGTGTCGACCGGCCGAAAGCCCCGTTCGCGCCGATCTCGATCGCAGGACGCAGCAACTACACCGGCACGTTGTTGTTTTATCGCTCGGAGGGCAAGGCGTTCCCGAAGCTTGTCACGCGCGGGGGCAAACTGACGATGACGCTGGAGATGGAAACTGCAAATGACACCAGCCTCGGCGCTGTCGACCGCTTTCTCGCCGAACCGGTCCAACCGATCACGTTCACGGTCGCAGCGCGCAATGTTGATCCCAACCGGCTGAAGCGCGGTGCCACGCACCGCATGCGGCGGGTCAAGACGGCAGCATCGGAGCCCGGCGCCCAGTAGATCCTAACGCTCGGTAAACCGAGCCGGCACAGTTTGATGCAAATTGCGGGACGCACCGTAAGGGACGCCCAACCGTCTCTATCGGTCTCTATTTAAAATCCCGAGTGATTTTGGAAATGTGACTTCGGATTGCGGCACAGTCCTTCGGAGCCACAGACACGATGTGCATGCTTTGCGAGGCAGGCCTCAGAGAGCCAAGCGAGCAACATCTGGACCAGGGCGGTCTCGAGTCGCTCGTCCAGGCGATGAACAAGCCGAGCTTCGACTGGGATCAGGCCGCAGACCAGATCGCGGAGTACGGCTGGTCGAACGCGTCTTCGCAGCCGATCACGTTCGCCTTCCGCTCGAGCAGCAGTGAGCCGGGCTTCGAACGGCTCGACGCGAATATGATCGCGCAAACCGAGAAGGCGTTCGAGGCCTGGTCTGACGTCGCAAACATTTCGTTCCAGCGCGTCGGCAGCGGCACGACCGGATCGCAGGCCTACTCCAACGACGCAACGATCCTGCTTTCTGGCGAGACGTCCAGCGCGGGTTACGCCTGGGCCTATTACCCTGGCAGCCGCGCTGCTGGCTCCCTCTCGGGCGATGTGTTCTTCAATACGACCGGCAATCTCTTCACCGACGTCTCGGAAGACTCATACGAGTACCTCACCGTGCTCCATGAGATCGGGCACGCGATCGGTCTTGCACATCCGGGCGCCTACAACGGCGGCGCGCCGTCCTACGGGAGTGATGCCGAGTACGTGCAGGACACGCGTCAGTTCACGGTGATGAGCTACTTCAACGCCGAAAACTCCGGCGCCTTCCACGGCTGGACATTCGCGTCGACCCCACTGTTACACGATATCGCGGCAGCCCAGGCGCTTTACGGCGCGAACATGTCGACCCGCACTGGCGACGACGTCTACGGCTTCGGCTCGAACACCGGCAGCGAGGCGTTCACGATCACCGATCGCTCCGACGATGTGGTGTTCGCCGTCTGGGATGCGGGCGGCGAGGACACGTTCGACTTCTCAGGCTACCGCGATGATCAGGTCATCGACCTGAACGAGGAAGCCTTCTCGGACGTGGGCGGGCTCACGGGCAACGTTGCAATCGCCCGCGGCGTGACGATCGAGAACGCATCGACCGGTGCCGGCGACGATGCGCTGATAGGCAATGATGTCGGCAACACGTTCGAGGCGGGCTCGGGCAAGGATGTCGTCCACGGCAACGGCGGTGCCGACACCATCTTTGGCGGCACGAGCAACGACACGCTGAACGGCGGCGATGGCGCCGACGTCATCTCAGGCGGCAAGCACAAGGACTTCCTCTACGGCGACGCCGGCAACGATGATCTGTCCGGCAACACGGGCGACGACTACGCCTACGGTGGCGACGGCGACGACGTCCTGCGCGGTGACAGCGGCAACGACCGCCTGTTTGGCGGCGCAGGCAATGACCAGATGATCGGCGGCAGCGGCGACGACAAATTCATCGACGCGGTTGGCAGCGATCTGTTCGACGGCGGCTCCGGCTACGACACGGTCGACTTCTCCGGCGGTACGACGGCCGTCATGGTCGATCTCAAGACCGGCGACGCCAACAGCGGCAGTGGTGACGAAGACCAGCTGATTAGCATCGAAGAGGTGAAGGCCACGTCGGGTAACGATGTGCTCTTCGGCGACAACAAGGACAACGTGTTCCTGGGCCTCAGCGGCGATGACACCTTCCGCGGCCGCGCCGGCTCCGACACGTTCAAGGGCGGCAACGGGACCGACACTTACATCTTCAACGGCGACGACATCGCCCGCGACGGCGTGAGCATGGGTGTCGATGAGATCCTCGACTTTTCCGTCGGGATCGATGTGCTCGATTTCTCAGGGGCCGGCACGCTTGGCGCGTTCGGCATCGAGACCGCGGCCACCGCCGATGGGACGGGGACGATCGTGCAGCTCGCACTGGACGAGGGACCGAGCTTCGATGTCGTCGTGCTCTCAGGAAAAACCGATGTCGACGTCGCCGACATGCTGAGCGAAGGCACGCTCATCGTCTGATCGGGGCGGCGTCTCCCGCCGCCCGCTCGATCCCACTTAGATCTTCTGATTGTATTCGCCGACGTCTTCGTGCTGGCGCAGCTCGAGATCGATGTCGTTGAAGATCGCGCGCATGTTGTCTTCGCTGGTTGGGCTTTCGACCACGACGACAAGCTCGGGCTTGTTCGAGGACGCGCGGACCAGACCCCACGTGCCGTCCTCGAGCGTCACGCGGACGCCATTGACGGTCACAAGATCGCGGATCTTCTGGCCTGCGACCGAGCCACCATCGGCGTGCAGCTTCTCGTAGTGAGCCACAACCGCGTCGACGATGCCGTACTTCTTCTCGTCGTCGCAGTGCGGCGACATCGTCGGTGAGCTCCACGTCTTCGGCAGCGCGCGGCGAAGGTCCGCCATGGACTTGTCCGGGTTGCGATCAAGCATGTCGCAAACGGCAAGCGCTGCAACGAGGCCGTCGTCGTAACCGCGCCCAAGCGGCGGTTGGAAGAAATAGTGTCCGGACTTCTCAAAGCCGACGAGCGCCTTCTTCTCGTGCGTGTAGCGCTTCATGTAGGAGTGGCCGGTCTTCCAGTAGAGCGTGTTGGCGCCGTTCTCCTGCAGCACCGGATCGGTGACGAACAGACCTGTCGATTTGACGTCGGCGACGAACGTTGCGTTGTCGTGCAGTGCCGAGATATCGCGGGCGAGCATGACACCGACCTTGTCCGCGAAAATCTCTTCGCCCTCGTTGTCGACAACGCCGCACCGGTCGCCGTCGCCATCAAAGCCGAGGCCGACGGCGGCGCCATTCTCCTTCACCGCGGCTGCGATGGCATGGAGCATTTCCATGTCTTCTGGGTTTGGATTGTACCGCGGGAACGAGTGATCGAGGTCGCAGTCGAGCGGGATGACCTCGCAGCCGATAGCTTCAAGGACTTGCGGCGCGTAGGCGCCAGCCGTGCCGTTGCCGCAGGCCGCGACCACTTTCAGCGGGTGTTTGAGTTTGTCACGCGACGTGAGGTCTTTGATGTAGCGCTCGGCTAGGTCCGGCACGTGAATATAGCGCCCGCCAACGCCTGACTTGAAGTGGCCTTCGAGGACGATGGACTTCAGTGCGCTCATCTCGTCAGGGCCGAATGTCAGCGGCCGCTGCATGCCCATCTTCACGCCGGTCCAGCCGTTCGGGTTGTGGGACGCCGTGACCATGGCGCAGGCCTGCGCGCCGAGATCGAACTGCGCGAAATAGGCCATCGGCGAAAGCGCGAGCCCGATGTCGTGGACCTCCGCGCCACCGGCGAGCAGCCCGGACATCAGCGCCTGCTTCACTGCGCCCGAGTACGACCGGAAGTCATGCCCGACGACGATCCGCTTCGGCACGCCGTGCTCTTCGAACAGTGTCGCGATGCCGAGGCCGATCGCCTGCAGCCCCATGAGGTTGATCTCATCGGGAAACAACCAGCGCGCATCGTACTCGCGAAAGCCCGTCGGTTTTACGAGAGGCAGCCGTTCGAAGTCGGCAGTGTTCTGGACGAGATCAGCGCGTGGTTGCGGCAGCATGGCGATATCCCTCTTGCTCGGCTCGGTCGTCACGGCTTTCGCGTCGCGATGCCGTGCAGGTAGTATGAGCCATTCAACGGACTTCAACTCTGACCGTTGGTGGTCGGACGTGCGCCCGCATGCGCCGCCGCGAGACGGAGGCATGCTGCGAACCGACGCGAATCGTCAACGCCATAACAGCCGATTTGGTCGCATCGCCGCGTGGGGCTGCGTGCGCGTTAGCCGCGAAACGTCAGGAAATCGCCCGTGAACTCGTAACTTCTGAGATCGCGCAGATAATTCATGCCGAGCAGGCTTTCGCGGAGCGCGCCAGGCCGCGCGACCAGGGCATCGAGCCGGTTCCGCCGGATCCCGCCGACGGAAATCGTGTCGAGCGTGACGGCGGCTGCAAAGCCGGTCCCGTTCGCGGTCTGCACCGGGATCGTAAAACTGAGGCCCGACACCGAGAGGCCAGCGGCTTCCGCGTCCTGGCTGGTCAGCACGACCTTCGACGCGCCGGTATCGACAAGCATTGTCACAGGCCGGCCGTTGACTTCAGAACGCACCGCGAAATGGCCGTCCGGCCGTTTCCGGATGCGGACTGCGCGTTCCTCGCGATCGGACGTGCCGACTGCGATGCTTGTGCCGGGAGGCGCGAGTTCGCCCGCGACCCGCTGATAGATCGGTGCGAGCTCATCGCGGTAGCTGTAGCCGACCACGAGGAGCAGTCCGAGACCGGCCCAGACCGCGATGTCGCGCAGCGCATTCGACAGGCGTCCGCCGTATTCGCTCGCAAATCCACTCAGGAAGTAGAACAGCAGCGCCAGTGACGCGGCCACGCTCGCTATGACGTAGCCGGAAGCACCGCCGAGGACTTCGCTGTTGCCGAACGCGAGGGCCGCAATGGCGGCTGCCACGAGCATGATAACGCTGAGCCAGGCCAAGTTCGTCCGCCCTCAACCGATTTCAGTGGTTCAGCGGAAATAGGTCCGCGCCGGCCAAAACGCAAATGGCGAGACGACGGCAGAATGATGGCCGCAGGTCCTACTGCGCCGTTCGTGCTGTTGCTGGCGAGGGTTCGGCGGCGCGCGCGCGTGGGACGAGCCGCGGCGGCCGGCTGGCCCGCATCCGCTGCGGCGGCGATGGCGCTTTCGGGTTGTGCCGCTCGGCGCCAACCGGTTCGATCGGGGCAACCCGGGAGAGGACCCGCTCCGGCGGGAGCGTGATCCGCGCCTCTGTCCCGCGTCGCAGCTCCGATAACAGCTCGAAGCGGCCGCCGTGCAGTTCGATCAGGTTCTTGACGATCGGCAGGCCGAGGCCCGTCCCGCCTTCCGCGGTCTCGTGTGCGAG
The DNA here is from genome assembly GCA_039816475.1 of Pseudomonadota bacterium. Lineage (GTDB taxonomy): Bacteria > Pseudomonadota > Alphaproteobacteria > Rhizobiales > Hyphomicrobiaceae > JBCBWG01. Next base: position 9,183 of record JBCBXS010000063.1, read on the forward strand.
GGACCCCTGACCGAAGGCCTGCATCACCTTCGGGATCTCGTCGGCTGGAATGCCGGGCCCGGTATCAACAACACTGATCTGCTGGCCGCCCTCGGCGGTGCGGGTGACCGACAACGTCACGGATCCGCCCCACGGCGTGAACTTCACGGCGTTCGACAACAGGTTCAGGCAAATCTGGCGGAGCGCGCGTTCGTCAGCCCAGATCGGCGATAGCGCCTCGTCGAAGTCCTCGATTAGGTCGAGGCCCTTGGTCTCAGCGCGGAGTTTGAGAAGCCGGTGACTGTCCTCGACGATATCCACGAGCGATACGGATTCCTCATGCAAGTCGTAGCGGCCCGCCTCGATCCGCGAGAGATCGAGGATCTCGTTGATGAGATGCAGGAGATGACTGCCACTGTCGTGGATGTTCTGAGCATACCCGCGATAGGTCTCGTTCTCGAGCTTGCCCAGCACCTCCTTCGTCATGACTTCCGAAAAGCCGAGGATCGCGTTCAGCGGCGTGCGCAGTTCGTGGCTCATCGTCGCCAGGAAGCGGGACTTTGCGAGGTTGGCTTCTTCCGCCCGAAACCGCGCTTGATCGGAAATCGTCTTGGCTTCCTCGAGTTCGGCGATGAGCAGATCTTTTTGCGCGCGAAACTCGAGCATCGACAGCGCGGTTGAGTGCAGGCCGCGGGCGAGGAAAATGAAATAGAGATGCACGCCGATCGCCATGGCAGCGAGCGCGAGATAGAAGAACTCTTGCTGCATCACCAGCCGGATCACGACAGCGGACGTCATCGGGATCGTGCCGACATAGAGGATATGCGGCATGCTGGAGGCAAACGTCATGCGGATCGCGAGCACGATAATCAGCGATGCGAACAGGAAGACGTGGCTCGAGAAGATGTGGTCGGCACCGACCGGTTCGTGTGCGCCGAGGCCGACGAGCGCGAAGCCGGCAAGCGATGTTCCGCCAATCGCCTCGGCGATAAAGAAGCGGCGGTTCCAGGTTGGAACGTCGACTTCGGATTGCGGGAGCTTGTCGAACTTCCGGCAGGTCTCAAGCAGCAGGACCTTCGCAGACGCGACAATCACCAGCCAGACGAAGGCCTGCCAGTACGGCGCCCAAGTCATGTAGGCGAGCGCAAGGATCAGCGCGAGAACAGGGATCGTCCACTGCGCGCTCAGCTCGTTGCGCACGAACATCGCGAGCAGTTCGTAATCGAACTTCGGATCGTTGCTGGACGACTGGGTCAGGCGCGCGCGGGCTGCTCGTACGCCATTCGGGCTCGGCGAGGACTTCTGCGGCGAAAGCCTTGAAGATCCCCTCTGTGCTGCCGCCTGAGCCATTCGTTCGTCCGACACCTGCGTCGCTGCAGCGGGACCGCCTTAACCGCGATGATGCGCCTGCGCACTTGTCCCCAGTCGCAACGTCCGACAAAAACCCTAATGTGCCGTTTAACAGCCGGTTAAATCGCCGACTTTCGCCCATGAATCGCAACCTCCAATCCCTTATCAGACAGCTTCTGAGGAGCCGTTCGGGCAAACGTCTGGTGATCGGCGTTGTTGCTGCAATCCTCGCAGCGCTTGGCTTGATCGATCAGCAATCGGGATGGCGCGGTGGTGGCGGCGGCGCGGTGCCGGACCGGGCCTTGACTGGCTCTCCCAGAGTGATCGACGGCGACAGCTTGCGTCTGGCAGGCGAAGAACTGCGGCTCGTCGGAATAGACGCGCCGGAAGGCCGACAGACCTGTCAGAGGTCTGGACAACGGACCGCGACATCCATCTCCATCGCAAGACAGCGCTTCGCCGTCCGC
>JBCBXS010000064.1:0-10876 GCA_039816475.1 Pseudomonadota bacterium
CGGAACGCAACGGACGCCACTCACACGTCACTGGAACGCTTGAACTTAGAAGCGGACGGAGCGCACGCGGACGACTTCGCACTGGCCGAGCGGGTTCAGGCCAACGCGCTTCCGGCTCCGCAGTTTTGCGCGACACACGCGCATGGCGCGGCGGCAGGCTCCGCGACGGCGGCCGCCGAAAGCAACACCACGCGTCCGCGGGATGCGCGTCCCGAACACGGTGAAGCCGCGGGCGACGCAGCGGAAATCGCGGAACCGCACGTCCGTCACGCCCTGGCCTTTGGAGATCGTGGCAGCGCCCGGCGCGATGGCGGGGGCAGCGGATGCCTGGAAGCTAAAACCGGCTATTCCGGCGGCAAAAGCGAGGGCTGCGATAACAGCTTTCATAACCAATTCTCTCCCGTTGTTTGTTCCGTGGAGCGAACTGGAAACGCTTTGCGACCGACGCTGCAGCTCCACGGTGATCAGGACTTACCGTCAGCACCATGAACTCAGACTGAACGGTGCAGTCAGCCAAACGACAGACAGCGACAGCGTTGGGCGGCGGGGGTGGCCGACGCTCTCAAACGAGTGTGTCGAAGGGCGCCGCGATGCGTGGCCGCGGCGCCCTTCGAAATGAAACGATGGCTAACTAGGCGACCATGCCTTCGTCCTGTGTCGATGACGTGCCGTCATTATCGATCGGGACGACCGGGCCCGGCGTCGGCGTGCCGTATGTCGCCGGTTGCGCGCTCAACCCGCTTGCGGCCGAAAGCTCCGCCATCTCGGAAAGCGCTGCGTCGATATCGTTGGCAGGCGTCGGTGTTGCCGCGCCTATGCCGCCGGTTTCAGCCGCAGCCACCAGCGAAGCGAGCGCATCGCCGGAACCGACAGAGAACGGCACCGTGACGTTCTCGAGGACCTGGCCCGTACCGTTGCTCCCGGAGAAGACTTCGAGCTTCAGTTCACCGCCTTCGGTCAACGGCTTGCCTTCGAAGTAGTCGCCGTTGCTGTCGCCGAAGAGCGCGTAGGGCGTGACGTTCTCGACGCGCGTATCGCCATCAAGCGAAAGCTTCACGCTGCCGATCTCGCCGTTGTCGTTGTCTGGGATCGCCGCGATCGAAACGTCACGTCCTTCGACGGTTGCGGGGTCGATCGTGTCACCGGGCTTAAGCTCGGTGATGACCTCGTCCGTCGCCGTGTCGACGACGAAGAGCTTCAACAACGACGAGCCGCCATCGCCACCGCTGGACGACCCGAACTCGGCCGTTGAAACTTCGGCGCTGCCGAGTTCGTTGCCCGAGGCGTCTCGAAACACAGCGCCGATCGTGAGCGGGCCTTCCGGCAGCGTGCCTGGGGTGATGTTCTGTCCGATGTCGCCAAACATCGAATAGGGCGCCAGACCTTCGGTGCTGATCGTGTTGCCGTTCAAGCTGAGCACAACCGTCGAAATACCGGCCAGACCTGCCGGCGGGACGACCTCGATCGAGGCATTTGTCAGGTCCGCCGGATTGATCTGCGATCCATCCTTCAGCTCAGCGATCCTCTGGTCGGTCTCCGCGTCGATCAGGAAGAACTTCGCGCCCGCACCCGTGTCGGGGTTTCCTGGCCCCGGATCGGGGTTCGGATCGGGATCAGGGTTCGGGTTCGGATCGAGATCAGGCTGGGTCGAGGCCAGTTGAGACAGGGGCTGGTCGTCGCTCCGTGACGGCGTCGTCCCGGGGGTCATCGTGATGTTATCGATGATCGCGTTCTTCGAGCGGCCGAAAACGGTCAGCGTGTTGACCCCTTCCGACAGATCGAAAGTTGCCGGAGACTTGTTGCCGTTTACGTCGTCGAGCGTTGTCGCCCACTTGTCGCCGAAGGACTCGAACGGCATGCCGCTCGAGAAGATCTTCGTCGGAGAGCCGCCATTGACACTGACGAACACATCGTTGGCCTCATCGCCGCGCGCGTTGAAGCCCTCCTTGGTCCTCGCCATCTCGATGGCAAGCGCGTGCGTGCCGGCCTCGGCGACGTTGAACTTGAAGGTGAGCGCGCTGTTCTGCTGCGGTTGCGAGTTGCCGTAGAGGTTCGGGCCGTCCCAGCGGAAGTAGTTGTTGCCGTCGAAGCCGTCGATCTTGCTCTCGGCGACCCAGTTGCCGGCCGGCGCCGCCATTTCTGAATCGAAGTGAAACACGCCGTTGGCGTTCGCCTCGTAGACGTCACCGGACGGTGCCGGGTCCGGATTGGGCGTGCCCGGTCCCCCGCTTCCGCCGTCATCGAAGATACCCGACTCCTCAAAGTAGGCCTTTGCCTGCTGCGGCGTTCCGTTCTCGTTGCCGGTCAGCGCGAAGAGCATCATCCCCGCATCCGACGGATCGTTTTTAACCGTCCCCGGCGTCTGCTCCATGATCTCGCGGGCTTCCTGAACCAACGGCTCGTTCGAGGAATCCATCCAGGACCAGTTCTGGTTGTTGAACCCCTTGTCGTTGTTCTTGCCGGCATTTTGGTCCGTGATTTCGACCTGCGTGACGCCCGGGAAATCCTGAGCGATGTCCGCCCATGTCCGTGCCTCTGTCACACCCGGCAGATTGACGGTGTTGAAGTCCTCGTTCCAGGCCGAGTGAGAGAGGAGCGTCAGGTTGTTATGAAGCGCCGGATCGACTTGATCGAGCGCGCGGTAAACGGCCTCCATGGGCCCGCCCTCGATCAGCAGAACCTTCTCGCCCTTATTGATGATGTCGACGACCTTTTGCGTCGTACCGGTGATATCGTCCTGATAACTGAACGCCGAGATCCCAAGCTTCTCTGCGAATGCACCACCCTTATCGAGCGCTTGCTCACGGTTGAAGAAGCTCGGATTGGTCAGATTGTTCCCGTAGAAGAACGTCGTTTTGTCCGCGACCCCACCGGCGTTTGTGAGCAGGGCTGCAATCGGCACGGCAGCGATATCGTCGGGATCAAAGTTGTTTCCGTCAAAGTGGAAAATGATGTGATCAGCTTGAGCGGCAAGCGAACCTGGGGCTGGTGCATTCATGATCGGCTCCCTGTGTTGACGATTTGCCAGACGGCAAACCGCGAGCGCTTCCTCGGCTTGAAAAACCGTGAGAAGCGCTGCGCTGTGAGAGAGCTGGGTCTGATTTGGGCGGGAAATGAGGCGCCGAATTTGCGGCGACTTTCAACCGTCGAAGCGACAATGGCGCCTTATACCTAGGCGGCCTCTGGAAATGAGCCGATGGTTGGTATGCCTCGTGCCGGATTATGAAAAAATCGGTTTTCTGCCCACCGTGGCAATGGGGCCGCATTTAAGATCAGAGCCGTTTCAACCTCCGCCCGAACGCGCAGTGAGGCGCCGGATTTCGAAGTCCAAAGCAAGGCTGGGTCGCGCCAAACTCCGCGCGACCCGAACCGGCTAATGGTTGTCGCGCGGCAGGCCCTTGGTCTTGACAATGCGCTGATATTTGACGGCCGGCTTCAGCACCATGCCTTCGGATAGTTCATCGACGATCCCACGCTGGATCTCCTGCCAGGGCGTCTGGTGATCGGGGTAGGCGTAGCCACCGGCGGCCGTCAGATCGTCCCGCCGCTTCTGCAGTTCGTCGTCCGAAATCAGGATGTTGGCCGTTCGCTTATTGAGGTCGATGCGGACGCGATCGCCCGTCTTCAACAGCGCGAGGCCGCCGCCCGTTGCCGCCTCTGGCGAGGCGTTGAGGATCGACGGCGAGCCCGACGTTCCGGACTGGCGTCCATCACCAATGCACGGCAGTGACGTCACGCCCTGCTTCAGCAGATAATCCGGCGCGCGCATGTTCACGACTTCAGCCGCACCCGGATAACCGACCGGTCCGACGCCACGCATGAACAGGACCGAATGCGCATCGATTTCAAGCGACGGGTCGTCGATCCGATGGTGATAGTCCTCGGGTCCATCAAACACGACAGCGCGCCCTTCGAAGGCACCTGGATCGTTCTCGTTCTTCAGGTAGCGATCGCGGAATTCCTCGCTGATGACCGAGGTCTTCATGATCGCGCTGTCGAACAGGTTGCCTTTGAGGTTGAGGAAGCCCGCCTGCGCCTGCATCGGGGCTTCGAACGACTTGATGACATCGCGATCTTCCGAGAACCGCCCTTCGCAATTCGCGACAAGCGATTGACCGTTCACCGTCGTGACATCAGCCTTGATCCGGCCCGTCTTGATGAGCTCCGCGACGACCGCCGGCACGCCCCCAGCGCGGTGGAACTCTTCGCCAAGATATTCCCCGGCCGGCTGAAGGTTCACAAGCAGCGGGATTTCGTAACCGATCCGCTCCCAGTCATCGTTGTTGAGTTCAACGCCCGTATGCTTCGCGATCGCGTTCAAGTGGATTGGCGCGTTCGTCGAGCCGCCGATCGCCGAATTCACGACGATCGCATTCTCAAACGCAGATCGCGTCATCACGTCGGACGGCTTCAGGTCCTCCCAGACCATGTCCACAATCCGGAGCCCGGTACGGTACGCCATCTGCTGGCGCTCGCGATAAGGTGCGGGGATCGCAGCGCACCCCGGCAGGCTCATCCCCAACGCTTCGGCGAGCGCGTTCATGGTCGAGGCCGTACCCATCGTGTTGCAGTGTCCAGCTGACGGCGCCGACGATGCGACCAGTTCCGCGAAGCCTTTGTAGTCAATCTCGCCACGGGCCATCATCTCGCGCGCCGTCCAGACGATGGTGCCGGAGCCGGTCCGCTCACCCTTGAACCAGCCGTTCAGCATCGGCCCGCCGGACAGCACGATCGTCGGAATATCGACGGTGGCTGCCGCCATGATCTGCGCGGGCGTGGTCTTGTCACAGCCCGTGGTCAGCACAACGCCGTCGATCGGGTACCCGTAGAGCACCTCGACCAAAGACAGGTATTGCAGGTTGCGATCGAGTGAGGCGGTCGGCCGCTTGCAGGTCTCCTGAATGGGGTGCAGCGGAAATTCGAACGCAATGCCGCCAGCTTCGCGAATGCCTTCACGAACTCGCTCGGCGAGCACCAGGTGATGCCGGTTGCACGGCGCGATATCCGAACCCGACTGCGCGATCCCGATGATCGGCTTACCCGACTGCAGCTCATCGAGCGTCAGGCCGAAGTTCATCGAGCGCTCGAGATAAAGCGCGGTCATGTCGGCGTTGTCTGGATTATCAAACCAGGCTTTGGACCGGAGCTTGCGGCGCTGATCGTCGGTTGGCTGATGCGGCATGGTGGTCGGATCCTCGGCGAAAGAGACACGTTCTTCTTGAATTTGATGTGCTCATAGCATGCCGCGGTCGGTCGCTGCCACGACGACGGGTTATTGCGCCGCAGCGCATATTGGTGGCCGCAGGCACTGCGAAGAAGGCGGCGGTGTCGCACGACTCGGCTGCCGTTCCTGCTTGCATACGGCTCAACAGCGCGCGCCTACCAACCGCCACTTCCAGGGCCGCCCTTAATGGGGCCAGCAAGATCGGGCGTCACCCACCCGCCGTAATAGCCGCCGCCCTGCGCGCCGACACGCTGGCTGTTGCGCAGGCACGTGAGATGCGTCGGATAGAAGGCTGCCCAACCGACGAGGCCCGCGAACTCCGGATAGGCCTGGACAATCATCCAGCCCGCGTCAGCCACGTCGCGAACGGCGAGCGCGCGCGAGATGCCCTTCCACTCGCAATGCGATCCGCCGCTCGCCGAAACCGAGACAAGACTGCCCTCAAAGTCACCCGGCGGGATGTAGATCGTTGGCGCATGCGAGGTCTCGAGCACTTCGACGGCGCGCGAGGTCTTCGCGATGACCTCATCGTCGAGGCGCACTTCGACAGGGTCCGAGATGGGCTGGATCGCAGGCGGCCTCGGAAAGTCCCAAACCGATCGCTGTCCCTCTTTCGGCGTCTCGGCGAATGGCGGACGGACGGTGCCGGTGAACTGCCAATGGGAACGCGCCGCGATAATGGCGGCGTCCGGCGTGAGCGTTGGTGGCTGTGGGTCAGGCATCGGCGTTTATTCGTTGCAAGGTCTGAGATGAGGTCTTTGGTATTCGCTACGGGACCGCGCCATCCTTCGATCGCAGTCGCGCCCGCGCAAGGAGTCCAGATCATCGAAGCTAAGCCCCGACGACCGTGCCGGGCGAACGCGGTCTGTTCGGCCAAGGGTTCCGATTGCAGAGCGGGGTTAGCGAGACGGCCGTCTGGCGCGGAAGGCATCGAGCGCCGACTTCAGCACGCGGGCATCGCCGCCAATCAGCCGGTGCGATCGCTTTGCAATAACGTCTTCGGCCAGCGCCGCAGCCGGCGCTGCCTGCCCGAAGCGGTCGACAACAAGATAGGCCCAACCCGCGCGCGTATTGATCGGCCGTTCTTGGCCGGTGATGGGAAACGCCTCGGGGTTTCGGATCGCGCTTGCGACGAGCGCGACTAGTCTTTCGAGAGCGGCGTCCGACGTGGACCACCAGTCCTCGCCGCGATGCGTCGCAAGCTCAGCCATCACAACAAGCGGCATGACTGAGAAAACGTGATAGTGCAGCGCTCGCCGACCCCGCTCGGCCTCTTTCGCGAGCAGGCCATCGGCGTCGATATCCGACATTGCGTCGCGAAAGATCGATTGTGCGCGTCGCCACAGCCGTACCTCGTCATGCTCGTTCTCGCGGCGGGCTGAATGCGTGCTTGCAACGACCATCGACGTCGCCGCCTGACCGAGACCCGCCCAATACCAATGATTGTTCCGAATCCGGCCCGGCGATGCCGCGAACGCATACGAGCGATCGGCAAGCGCGGTGAGCCAGGCAGTGATTTTGGCTGCATCCTGCGATGACAGCCGATCTGCGATCTTGAGCGTTGCCAGCGACAGCGCCGCCAACGTCCACTTCCGCTCATATTCGGCCTGCCGCGTCTTCATTTCGCCGAGGAGCGCGGACGCCTTCGCCCATGACCGCAGTCGCTCAGCCGCGCACGCGGCAGCCCCGTTCCGCGTCGCTCGATCCGGTGCCGTCCAGGCCCGATCGGCCGCGCGGACAACGGACCGGGTGTACTTCCGGACCGACCGCGTCGCAGCCTTGTTCGCCGCGAGCTTTGCGGGATCAACAACGGACTTATCCGCGTCGCTGTAGTACCGCGGCAGATCAAGCGCGCGCACCGGCGGTTCGACCCGGCAGGTCCCGGCGTCCGCCGCAGATCGCACGAGACCGCCAAACGTCATCATCAGCAGAAGCGCTGCAATGACAGCCTCCGCCGCGCAACGAAGAATCCGATAAGGTTTCTGTGGCTTGAGTTTCACCGCTGCGCCTGGAGACCTCTGATGACGCGACACACGTTCGTCTGCCTCGATGGGCACACCTGCGGAAACCCGGTGCGCCTCGTGACCGGCGGCGCGATCCCGCATCTCGTCGGGGACAGCATGTTTGCCAAGCGTCAACACTTCCTTGACGTGCACGACTGGATCCGCACCTCGCTCATGTTTGAGCCGCGCGGCCACGACATGATGTCAGGCTCGATCCTCTACCCGCCGACCCGCGACGACTGCGATGTCAGCGTGCTGTTCATCGAGACATCCGGCTGCCTACCCATGTGCGGACATGGCACGATCGGCACCGTCACAATGGCAATCGAGAACGGTCTGGTGGCGCCGGCGACACCGGGCGTCCTGAACCTCGATACGCCCGCCGGCCGCGTCGTCGCGACCTACACCATGGACGGCGACCGGGTCGCACGCGTCGCGCTGACGAATGTGACGGCCTATCTGGACCGCACCGGCCTCGAGGTCGACGCCGGCGGTATCACGATTGTCTGCGATGTCGCCTACGGCGGAAATTTCTACGCCATCGTCGAAGCGCGCGCTGCCGACTACACCGACCTTGCCGACTATGCGCCGGATGACCTCATCCGCTGGAGCCGGACCATCCGCGATCACCTGAACCGCGACTACGCCTGGGCGCACCCGACCAACGCCGACATCAATCGCGTCAGCCATGTCCTGTGGACCGGCGCGCCGACCAAACCTCACGCCGACGCGCGTAACGCCGTCGTCTACGGCGACAAGGCGATCGACCGGTCGCCCTGCGGCACCGGCACCTCAGCGCGCATGGCGCAGCTGCACGCCCGGGGCGAACTCGCTGTCGGCAAGCCGTTTGTGCACGAGAGCATCATCGGGTCGGAGTTCATCGGATCGGTGGTCGAGACGGCCGAGGTCGGCGGGCGGCCCGGTATCATTCCGTCCATCTCGGGCTGGGCGGTCCAGACCGGCCAGAACATCATCACCGTTGATCGGGCCGATCCCTACTGGGAAGGCTTCCAGGTCATCTGAGCCTCGCATCAACGACAGACGCGATACGTGCCCGTCCGCCCATGGCGTGCGAGATCGAAGTGGAAGTGGTCGTGGTGGAAACGATCGGCGTTGGGGCCGAGCACGGTCGTAAAGATGTTGCAGGCGCCGCGATGGACGGTGCGCAGGAACCGTCGCTCGCTCTTTGGACCACGCCATCCACGTTTGAGGTTCACAATCCGGCCGTCGGCAAGTTCGAACGCCGAGATGTCGATGGCGTTTGCGCGCCCATGTTCCGAGAGTTTGCCACCGCGTTTGTGATTGATCGGCCGGCAGCCGTAGGACGAGGCAACGCGGACCTTGACGACGTGCGAGCCGAGCCAGCGGTCGGCAGACGGTGCGACCACATCGCGGATCCATCGATCGAACGCCGGGATCATCGGACACCGCAGTGTCGCCGACGGCTGCAAGCGGACCCGGCCGTTGTCAGCCGCGCTCACCACGAACGGGCGATAGGCACCGCACGACGCCACGCCCCCGCTCGGTCCGCCGAGCGACGACCGAGGCACGACGTAGCGCGAGGGCCGGACTTGGCCCGACTTCAGGCAGGCGCGTTCCGTGCTCGCCCGCCACGGCTCCGGCTTTGGCGCGGCAAAGCGCGGCGGCTTCGACGATCCTGACGAACAGGACGCAACGACAGCGGCGGCTGCGAAGGCGAGCAGTGGGACGCGGAACCGAAACAACATACTGCCCGGGCTATCGGCTTAACGTTAACGAAGCGTTGACGATTGCCGTTTTCGGGGGCGTCTGCGGTCGCGCCATGGTGGTGCGCCGACATTATCTGGGTGAAGTCGCGGCAAAGCGGCGGCCGATGTTGCCGATGCGAGGCGATCGTCTTTCGCGAACGATGGCCAGTAGCAGCCGCGCGCTAGCTGGCGGAAACGCGCATGAACGTGCCTTGCAGCAGCGCGATCTGAGTGCCTTCACAGTGGACGTCGGCACGGGCCACCGTTAGCGAGCGACCCGCCCGCAAGACATGTCCGATCGCCTCGATCGATCGACCCGCCGCGGGCTTCAGGAAGTTAATTTTGTACTCGACGGTCACGACCTCTGAACCGGCCGCCATCAGCGACAGGCTCGCGTAGCCAGCAGCGCTGTCGGCGATCGCACCGATCACCCCGCCGTGGATGTAGCCTTGCTGCTGGCCGACGGCATCGGAGGCAGAGACGATGATCATCACGCGCCCGGGCGCAACCTCACCGAGGGTTGCACCAAAAGACTGCATCAAGTTCTGCCGCCCGAAGCTGGCGGTCACGAGGCCAGCGTAGTCCGGGTTGGCTGGCTCGAACGTCGGCAATCCGGCGGGTATCGCGTCATCACTCGGCATGCTGTGTCTCCCGCTCAACCTCGGCAAGAAACGCGAGCACCGCGTGTTTATAGCTGCGGTCGCCGACGGCTTTCATGTGATCCCGTCCTTCGATCTCGAAGGCCCGCGCTGTCGGTATCACCTCCGCCAGTTTCGTCGCCGAGCCACCAATCACGTCATCGCTGCCAACCGCCACCAGCACAGGGCAGTTTAGCGTCGCGAGCATCTCAGCGGTGATCGGCGCGCGAGACGATCGGATGCACGCGGCGAGCGCCTTGAGGTCGCTCCCGGTTTGCTCCGCAAACACGCGAAACGTCATGGCCGTCGCGTTGGCGATGTCGTCACGGCTCTCGGCTTCGAGGGCCGCCGCGATCGGACCGGTGCCGGCCATACCGCGGATCATATTGTAGCCGAGGCCGGCGAACACCGCTGACGCGACCCGCGCCGGATGCTGGAGCGCGAGAAACGCCGCGATCCGCGCGCCCATCGAATATCCCATGACGTGCGCGCGCTCGAGACCCAGATGCGCGATCAGGCGGGCGGCATCACTGGCCATCAGCGGCGCGCCATAGACGGCGGTGTCGTGCGGTGCATCGCTTTGACCATGACCGCGGTTGTCGATCGCAATCACGCGATAGCCGGCGTCCCGGAGCGTCTTTGTCCAGCCCGTCTCGACCCAGTTCACGCGCAGGTTTGAGGCAAACCCGTGGATCAGCAGCACCGCCGGTCCGTCGCCTTCATCCGTATAATTGAGCCTCAGCCCATCGGATTGAAACGTTTTGTCCATGGCCTGCAGCGATCGAGGTTGTTAGGGATCGCCCAACTCGAAACACCGATTGTCGGCCAGCGCAAGCAGCCGCGACTGGAGACACGCGATGGCCGCCAGCATTGTCCCGCATCTTGCCAACGACCTGGGGGCCGAGAAAATCATCATCGGCGTCAAAGAGTTCAAATGCATGGGCGCGCGGCCGCCATTCGACCACCCGCACGTCTACCTCGACATGGGCGCAGACGATCAGATCATCTGCCCCTATTGTTCGACGCTCTACGTCTACGATCAGCGCCTGTCGGCGGTTGAAACGGAACCCGCCGGTTGCCTCGTCACCAAGGACGAGCGGGCTGCCTGAAGTTGAGCACGGCGGACGCGCCTATTGTCATCGCAGGAGCCGGCATCGGTGGCCTTGCAGCGGCGCTCGCGCTTTCCAGTTGCGGCTTCAAGGTCGAGATTTTCGAGCGACGCTCTGACCCCGATGAGACCGGTGCCGGCATCCAGGTCGGACCGAACGGGATCAAGGTGTTGCG
>JBCBXS010000065.1:0-10804 GCA_039816475.1 Pseudomonadota bacterium
GCTCGCCGATGGGGCCGCTGCCTTCCGCGACCTCGATGACGGCCGCGTCAGCGCGCCGAAGATCGTCCTGGAACTTTAATGCGCTAGACTTTCGGCGCACTCGCAGCTGCATCGCGCAATCGCATACCGTTCCGGCCAAAGAAACGTGGCGGAGACGATCGATGGCTGGACAATCGCATACCCTGTTGCTTGGCGCGTCCTACGGTTCGCTGCTCGCAACCAAAATGTTGATGGCCGGGCACGATGTAACGCTGGTCTGCCTTCCGGCGGAAGCCGATGCCATCAACGAAAATGGCGTCGTCGTCCGGATGCCGGTCCGCGGTCGTGAAGGTCTTGTCGAAATCCGATCCGATACTCTGCCGGGCACAGTCCGCGCGGCGGGGCCGGGTGATGTGGACCCGGGCGACTTTGATCTCATCGGGCTTGCGATGCAGGAGCCGCAGTACCGTTCGGACGGCGTGCGGCAGTTGCTGGACAAGGTCGCGGCTTCGGGCAAGCCGTGCATGTCGATCATGAACATGCCGCCGCTCCCCTACATCCAGCGGATCGACGGCCTGGACCACGACGCCTTGCGCGCCTGCTACACGGACCCGACCGTTTGGGACGGGTTTACGCCGGCCAACGTCACGCTCTGCTCACCTGATCCGCAGGCGTTCCGCCCGCCGGAGGAACCGCCGAACGTGCTGCAGGTGAGCTTGCCGACGAACTTCAAGGTCGCAGCCTTTGATGATGCCCAGTCCACCGCACTCTTGAAGCGTCTGCAGGATGACATCCAGGCGGTCCGCTTCCCCGTCGACGGCGATGAGATCGAGGTGCCGGTCAAGCTGAAGCTTCACCAGTCGTTGTTCGTCCCGCTCGCGAAGTGGGCGATGCTTCTGACGGGAAACTATCGCTGTGTCATGGCCGACGATGTCCGGCCGATCCGGGACGCCGTTCACGCAGACACCGACGCGTCTCGCGCGGTCTACGATTGGGTCAGAGACCTCTGCGTTTCGATCGGCGCGGACGAGGCCGATATGGTGCCGTTCGAGAAGTACGCTGCGGCGGCCCAAGGGCTTGCGAAACCATCGTCAGCGGCCCGCGCGCTTGCCGCCGGTGCGCCGAACATCGAGCGGGTCGATCTGCTGGTCCAATTGATCGCGAAGCAGCGCGGCACGTCGAACGCGTCCGTCGACCAGACCGTCGGAAATGTCGAAGCATGGCTCGCGAAGAACCGGCAGGCTGCCGGCTGATCGCTCTCCATTCGCGCTCACGCGATCTCTGCATCCTGGACAAACGAAAGGCGGCGACAGGAGAGCCCTGTCGCCGCCTCTCTCAAGACCAACCGAGAGCCGAGGCTTAGTTGCTCTGCTGCTGCGACTGCGATGCGGTCTGCGCGCTGACCGCCTTACCGGTCCAAGCGCCATCTCGCTTCGTCACACCGGCCATCCGCTCGATGCGCGCGTTCGACATCGCAACGAAGTAGCGGTTGTCGCTCGGGCGGACCCGTATGTCCGTCAGCTTCAGCTTGATGTTCTTCTCGCCGAGGCCGAGGAAGCCGCCGTGACCGAGAATGACGGTGTGGCTGTCACCGCTGACCTGCACAACGAAATCCTGAATATCGCCGATGCTCTCGCCTGATTTGGTGGAGTAGATCTGACGGCCGATCAGGTCGTTGGCAACGATGGCCGAACGCATCTCGGTAAGCTGCATCAGCGAGCTCGGATCCGGGCGATCGCTCTGCTGGCGCTGCTGCGCGTTGTTATTGTTGTTGTTCATCGCGAACACGGACTGGTTCGACGACTGGTTGTTCTGCGACTGCTGCTGGACCTTCACCCAACGGCCGTTCTGCTTCTCAACCTGCTGCTGCTGCTCGACCTGACGCGGGGTCATCGAGACGAAGTAGCGATTTTCCTGCGTGTTCACCTTTAGCTCATTGAGCGGAAGACGAACGCGCTTTTCGCCCATGCCGAGCAGGCCGCCGTTGCCGAGGATCACGCCGCGGTTCGAACCGCCCATGATGATGTCCTCGATGTCGCCGACAGCTTCACCGGTCTGTGCCGAGTAGACCTCAGAGCCGATCAGACCGTTCGCATTGAAGCGGCCGCTCTGCTCAGTGACCGGAACAGCGTTCTGTGCAAGACGGCGCATTTCAGGGTTCTCGCCCTGCTGCTGACGCTGCTGCTGCTGGTTTGAGTTCTGCTGCTGCTGGCGCTGCTGCTGACCCTGCTGCGAGGCCTGCTGGCGGTTCTGGTTCCGCTCGTTCTGCTGCTGCTGCGAGGACTGCTGCTGCTGCTGCTGCTGGTTGTTCGAAGAGCCGCCCGTCGTGACCCAACGGCCATCCTGCCGCTCAACCGGCTGCATCTGTTCGACTTCCTTCGGGCGCATCGCGACGTAGAAGCTCTCGTCGTTCTGGTTCACCTTCACCTGCTCGAGCGGAAGCTTGACGCGCTTCTCGCCAAGACCAAGGAGGCCGCCGTGACCGACAATAATGGACGGCTGCTGGCCGCCGATGATCACGTCTTCGATGTCACCGAGCGCTTCACCGGTTTCAGCTGAGTAAATCTCAGAACCGACGAGACCCTGCGTGTTGATTGTGCCGTCCTGCTTCATGATCGGCTGAGCGTTCTTCGCGAGGCGGAGGCGCTGCTGGTTTTCCGAACGCGGCTGGTTCTGGTTCTGCTGCTGGTTCTGCGACTGCGAAGAATTCGCCTGCTGCGACTGTCCAGCCTTCTCAGACAGCACGTCGGCGACTTCAGCACAGGTGTCGTCGTAGCCGTTGTTCATCAGAATGCGGGCTGCCTGGCGGAGGCGGCGCATGTCCTTCGCTGTCATCTGCTGGTTGCCGCTGTTCGACGACTGCTGAAACGATTGCGGGAGATTGTTGAGCTGCTCTTGGCAGTTCGCAAGGGCGGGCAGGCTTGTCAGCGAAGTGGCCGACAGAGCGAGCGCCGCGAGTGTCATCGGGAGTTTCATTGTGGAGGCTCCGTTGGATCGGTGTGGATCGGACGCGGGATGCACGCCAAGCACATCCCGCTGTCGGGGCCGTAACGTCACCGCTCCGCCAGAGGTTCCTAAGTTCCAGGCATCCAATGCGCTGCTATTGGCGCGCGCCAATTCACGCGCACCGAGGGCTCAAGTTGGGCAATGCCGCCACGCTAGTGAGCGGCGGCCGACGCTCCGATCGGGAGCGTGCGTGGCATTCGGAATGGCAGCAGGACTTTCACCCAGTGTGACTTGAAGCGTGCGAGCGAAAGGCTCTCGTGGACCGCCTCCGCGCGCTCACCCAGCACATGCGTTTCAAGTTCACTGCGCGCGTAGAACGGCGTGTCCTCCATCGTGCGGACCACCCGGGCGTCGCGGCCGTCCGCCTGCGTCTGTCGTTCGACGCGCCAGAGCGTTGTCGGCAACTTGACCGACGGTGGTGGCTCGAAGGCTTCGACGTCGCCTTTGCCATCGAAGCGCAACGCAAGTGACATCCGTTCGCCGTCGATCCGCGTGACGTCGTAGAGCACGGCGGCGCCGGACTTCAGCGATGCGCGCGACCAGTCCCACTTATCGAAACTGTCCTCGAGCGGTTCCTCACCGTCGTTGGTGTCGAAGTAGCCGCGGCCGGACCAAGATAGGCCGGGATTGTTGAGCTCGACCTCCACGTGGGCGGCGGGCGCGACCGGCCACCAGCGGTGATGGCCTGCGCCGTCGAGTGCGAAGATCTGGCGGGTCACGGCATCCGGGATGATGCGCACCTTGCCTTTGACGGGCATCGGCACCGGGGCACTTGTCTCGTTGATCTCGATCGTCAACGCGTTGCCGTCCCAGCTGAGTGAACTGGGCCCGATGCGCAAATGCCGCTCCTCGACTTCAACGGACGGCTTCCGCCGTTCCGTCATCGCCCAGCGGTTGTTGGCCCACCGCTTCGCACCGCCCGGCCCGTAAAGCGCGACGTTGATTGAACAATGGTTGAGCGGGTCCTTGCGGCCGGACCACGCGTAGTAGGGCGAGAAGACCGAGCCGAGGAACGCAATGATCGTCAGGCTGTGTTTCCCGTCTTCGCTGATGGCATCGCAATACCACCAGGCATAGCCACCGGGTGTAACCGAGAGGTCGAAGCGAGGTCCGACATGAGCCTCATTGCCGCCAATCGGCCAGACAACGCCGCCATAGGCATCCCGGGTCCCGGGTGGACGCTGCCGCCCGCCAGATACAGATTCGCGAGCCGGCTCTTCGCCCCCCGCCTCAGGAACGAGGCGCGCCACCCGTGCGACGCCATCCCGTACAGCGCGCCGCCGCTCCCCGGAAACCGCGTCTCGAACGTGGCCGGCGTCGCGACCTGTGGCGTTGCGCTTTGCGCTTCGAGGACGAGCCCCGCCCGTTCCAGGAGCCGGGTCATTGCGGTCAGGCATTGGTCAGTCTCCGCTTGGTGCAGATGGCGTGGGTCAGAGGCAGGCATGTCGCCCGTCGCCGGTGCGTTGATCAGGAAGAACAGGCGCTCGCGACCGTCTTTCGGAGGCGGCTCGCCGGTGTCGCGGTCCTGAGCGCAGACGTAGACAGTAGGCGAGGCGGGCAGGGCGCCACGCTTGAAGACCGCGTCGAATTCGTCGCGATACCGGTTCGAGAAGAACACGTTGTGATGGCTGAGCGGAAAGCCGACGGGCCGCGCGACGGTCGAGACCGTCACCGCCGATTGCGAGCGCTGCGATCGCCTGAAGCTGTGCCGGCCAGTGGCCGCCGCGGCGTTCGTTTCAGCGTCGAAGAGCAGCCCGTCGAGCGCGTTGACGTCACCGTTGTAGACGATGGCCTCAGCCGCGATCCGCTGGCCATCTTCGAGGCGGACGGCGCGCGCCCGGCTGCTGGTCGTCTCGATCGCGGTGACGCGCGCTCCGAACCGAAGATCGACGCCAAGTTCTTCTGCGCGCCGCGCTAGCCCGTCTGCCAGTTGGACAAGTCCATCTCGGATGAACCAGACGCCCATTTGCTCGACGTGCGCGACCAGCATCAGTGTGGCCGGCGAGGAATAGGGCGATGATCCGCAGTACGTTGCGTAGCGGGCGAAGAGCTGGCGCAGGCGAGGATCGGGGAAGTAACGGCCGAGCGCGGACCACAGCGTCTCGAACGGCTGGATGCGGCTGAGCCCAATTGGATTTCGGGCTGCGACCCGGGCGACGAGGCCCGGCAGGCTTGGCCGCTGCGCTTCCATGAACGTCGGCGCGAGCGTGTCGTAGACAGCCTCCGCGCGCTTGAGAAACCGGACGAAGCCTTCAGCGTTCCGGCGGCCGGCAAAGGCATGCACGGCATCGACCGAGCGTTCCGGATCCGCGAAGAGATCGAGGGTTGTCTGCTCGTCTGAGACCGATGCCGGGTCGTCCCAGGCGTGCCGTGCGAGGACGTCGGCGCGCAGCAACGGCACGTAGTCGTCGAAGTTCGCGCCGGTCTCTTCGAAAAGCGCGTCGAACACCCATCGCATGGTGAGGACCGTCGGCCCGCAATCGATGGCGCGGCCTTCGACGTTTGCAGCTGACAGCTTGCCGCCCGGGCCGTCTGCGGCCTCCAGAACCGTGACGGCAAAGCCTTCGCCCGCAAGGCGAATGGCGGACGCCAGACCCGCGATGCCGGCCCCAATCACGATAAGACCCTTCGCCGCCAATCGATGTTCCTTAACGGGTTCAATCGGTCCGCCACGATTTCGAATTGAAATCACTGCGACCAACTGTCAATAATATCTGACAGTTCAGGTCGTCAAATAACAGCGACGCGGACGGAATTGGCTATGGTCGTATCTGAGGTTTTGTCAGAGGGGTCGGCGCAGCGGATCGAAGCCGATTTGCGCCGCGCCCTGGACGACGCACTGCTGGCTCCATGCCCGCCAAAGCTCGCGCGGGCGATCGAGAGCGCGGTGCTGCAGGGTGGCGCCCGGGTCAGACCGCAGCTTTGTCACAGGATCTTCGAAGCTGCCGGTGGCAGTGGTGGGGGCGCTGGCGATCGCCGGCTCGTTCGGGCTGCGGCAACCTCTCTCGAGCTCTTGCACTGTGCGTCGCTGGTCCACGATGACTTGCCGTGTTTCGACGATGCCAAGATGCGTCGCGGCCATCCGACGACCCATGTTGCGTTCGGTGAGCCGCTGGCTGTGCTCGCCGGCGACGCCTTGATCGTTATCGCGTTGCAAAGGCTTGGCCGGGTGGCGGCCGTCGGAAGCGCGCGCGGGCTGATGGTATTTGAAGCTGTTTCCCGATCTGTTGGTCCGCCGTTTGGCATCACGGCAGGGCAGGCCTGGGAAAGCGAAGACGAGATCGATCTCGAGAGCTACCACCGGGCCAAAACGGGCGCGCTGTTTCTTGCCGCCGCTGAAGCAGGAGCCGTTGCTGCTGGCAGCACGGATCCGCGGTGGCGCCGGTTTGGACAGCTCATCGGTGAGGCCTTCCAAGTCGCCGACGATCTGAAAGACGCACTGCTCTCGCCCGCCGCGACAGGCAAGGACGCAGCCCAGGACGAGCGCAACGGCCGTCCAAGTGCTGTCACGACGCTCGGGACCGACGGCGCGCAAACACGCCTGCGCAATATTCTCCGCGACGCACTGGGGCTCATCGATCCGGGCACCCAGAGCCTCGAGTTGCGCGCGCTTGTCCGCCTCATCGCAAACAAGGTTCTGCCCGGCGACCCCCTGTTCGCCCCGGAGCCCGTTGCTGAAAGTGACGACCATGCAAGACGCACTCGCACAGCCCGAGTCAGAGACCGCGGCTGCGGGCATGAGCGGGGCGGGCAAAATCCTGCCGAGCCGCGCACAGAGCCAACCGGTGAGCCGGTCTTCGCGAACGGTGTTGCCCGGACGGGGCTTCGCTAAGGCGGCGTTCGAACGCTGGGTTGATGTCCGCAACAAGCTCCTGCGCTCTGCTCGCTTCCAGGAGTTTGCAAGTCGCTTTCCGCTGACGCGCGGTGTTGCTCGAAAGCGTGCGCAGGACGTGTTCGATCTCTGCGCCGGCTTTGTCTATTCGCAGATCCTGTCGGCGCACGTGTCGCTCGGCCTCCTCGAACTGCTTGAGGATGGCCCCTGCACAGAAGGACATATCGCAGCCCACACCAACCTCGAGCCGGACGCACTCCGCTGCCTGCTGAACGGCGGCATGGCTGTGAAACTGCTCGAGCGTCTGAGTGGCGACCGTTACGCGCTGGGCGCCCGTGGGGCAGCCCTCCTCGGCACGCCATCGGCACTCGCGATGGTCCGCCATCATCACCTGCTTTACCGCGATCTCGGCGACCCTGTTGCGCTCCTCAAGGGGCACGGGGCGCCGACGGCGTTGTCGGCTTACTGGGGGTATGCCGACAACGCCAACGCAGCCGATCTCTCGGCCGATCGCACCGCGCCCTACACCGAGCTGATGGACGCAACGCTGCCGATGGTGTCCGGCGAGATTGTCACTGCGTATGATTTCCGACAGCACGACTGCCTGATGGATGTCGGTGGCGGCTCTGGCGCATTTGCCAAAGCCGTTGCCGGCGCCGCGCCCGATCTGAAGCTGATTGTCTTCGATCTTCCGACCGTCGCTCGGGAGGCAAGCGCGCGTCTTCGTGGTGCCGGGCTCGGGGGCCGCGCCCGCGCGATCGGGGGCTCGTTTTTCGACGATGAACTGCCGGCCGATGCCGATGCGATCTCGCTCGTGCGTATCCTGCTCGACCACGACGACGCCCACGCCGCCCGAATTTTAAGCGCCTGCCATGCCGCGTTGCCGCCGGGCGGGCGTCTGATCGTTGCAGAGCAGATGGCGGAGACGCGCGGAGCCGAGGCGATGGGCGACGCGTATTTCGGTTTCTATCTCTTTGCCATGGGCCGTGGCCGTCCCCGCTCGGAGGCCGCATTGACGGGACTAATCCGGGCTGCCGGGTTCGAGCGCGTCACGCCCGTGCGTATGCAACGCCCAATGCTGACCGGCCTGATCGTCGCTGAAAAAAGCTGAGTTCAGGGATCGTAAGCTGCCTTGACGAATTGACAGTCAATGTTGTCAACTGACATTGACACATGGTCTAGCCGAGCCCAGAACTGCTCGTCTTTCGTCGGAGGGGGTTGCCGCACATGGATGCGCGCGCCGTCACATTGCTGGAGCCAGAGCACATCGCCGTGCGGCAGTTGCCTCTTGCCCGCCGCAAGGCGGACGACGTCGTGATTGATGTGGCCTGGAGCGGCATCAGCGCCGGCACAGAGCGGCTTCTTTATTCCGGTCGGATGCCGACCTTCCCGGGCATGGGCTACCCACTTGTCCCCGGTTACGAATCCGTTGGCACGGTGATCGAGGCGTCGCGCGAGAGCGGGTTTGCAGAAGGCGATGTCGTCTTCGTGCCCGGCGCGCAATGCTTCGCTGACATGCGCTGTCTGTTCGGTGGCACGGCAAGCCGGCTTGCGGTCGAAGGCCGCCGGGTTGCGCGCTTGCCCGATGGCGTCGGCCATGACGGAACACTCGTCGCGCTTGCTGCCACCGCACACCGCGCGCTTGCCCGGGCCAACGTCGATCCTTCCAAACCGCTCCTGATCATCGGGCACGGTGCCGTCGGCCGCCTCGTCGCCCGCTTTGCTAAGCGCGCAGGTGCCAAGAACGTCACGGTCTGGGAGCACAGCGAAATTCGCGCGTCCGGCGCAAACGGCTATCGCGTCATGCACGAGACCGACGACACCGCAAAGGATTACGCGGTCGCGATCGATGTCTCCGGCGACGTTGCCATGGTCGACGTTGCCATCAGCCGCCTCGCGAAGAACGGCCGCATGGTCCTCGCGGGCTTTTACGCCGGCCGCGTCGAGTTTGCGTTCCCGCCGGCGTTCATCCGCGAGATCGAAATCGTGGTCGCAGCCGAGTGGCAGCGCACCGACCTTGACGCCGCCGTCAACGCGATCGCCGACGACGCGAACCTCATCAAAGGCCTCGTCACGCACCGCTATGACGCAGCCGACGCGGAAGCTGCCTACATGACCGCCTTCACCGATCCGACCTGTCTGAAAATGATCATCGACTGGGGACAACCCGTATGAGTGCGTCCGCCGACGACTTCATCATCGACCGTAATGCCGAAGCCGGTGGCGATACCTCGTCCGACGAAGACCGCGTGGCGCGCCTGCGCGAGGAAGCCGCTTCCGAGCCTGAGCCCATCGCGACGGGTCCGGTGACGAAGGAAACGCAGATCATCGCGATCTACGGCAAGGGCGGCATCGGCAAGTCGTTCACGCTCGCGAACCTCTCCTACATGATGGCGCAGCAGGGCAAAAAGGTCCTCCTCATCGGTTGCGATCCGAAGTCCGATACGACGTCGCTTCTGTTCGGCGGCGAGGCATGCCCGACCATTCTCGAAACGTCGACTGCGAAGAAAGCTGCCGGCGAGGAAGTCCAGATCGGTGACGTCTGCTTCAAGCGCGACGGCGTCTACGCAATGGAGCTCGGCGGGCCAGAGGTCGGTCGCGGTTGCGGCGGTCGCGGGATCATTCACGGCTTCGAACTGCTCGAGAAGCTCGGCTTCCATGACTGGGATTTCGATTACGTCCTACTCGACTTCCTGGGCGACGTCGTCTGCGGCGGCTTCGGCCTGCCGATCGCCCGCGACATGTGCCAGAAGGTAATCATCGTCGGCTCGAACGACCTGCAGTCGCTCTACGTCGCAAACAACGTCTGCTCGGCGGTCGAGTACTTCCGCAAGCTCGGTGGCAACGTCGGCGTCGCGGGACTGATGATCAACAAGGATGACGGGACCGGCGAGGCGCAGGCCTTCGCCGACGCGGTCGACGTCCCGGTTCTCTGTGCGATCCCGGCCGACGAAGATATCCGGCGGAAGTCTGCAAACTACCAGATCGTCGGCATCCCCGACACGCAGTGGGGTCCGCTGTTCGAGCAGCTTGCGATCAACGTTGCAGAGGCCGAACCGCGCCATCCCAAACCGCTGAGCCAGGACGGTCTCCTCGACCTGTTCTCGCCGGAAGAGACCGGAAGCGCCTTCGAGCTGACGCCTGCGACGCTCGAAGACATGTGCGGCAAGCAAGATCTTTCAAAGCCCTCGTTGGAGGTGATCTACGATCATGTCTGACGACGCCACACCGGTTGACCGCAAAGAGTTCGTCTACGACGGCGCAGCCGACGCGCCGGTCGAGATGGGCCATGCCGTTGCGCCGGCTGCCGGTGATGCGATGTCCTGTGAAACATCGGCGGCGAGCTCGGATCAGCACAGCGCAGCCGAGCAGGGCCAAGGCTGTCACGCGAGCGCCGAGAAGATGCGCGCCGAAGCCGCCGCATCTGGCAATGCTGAGTTGCTTGCCCGCTATGCTGCCGACTATCCCCAGGGCCCGCACGACAAGCCGCAAAGCATGTGCCCGGCGTTCGGGTCGCTCCGCGTCGGCCTGCGCATGAAACGCACGGCGACGGTGCTTTCCGGATCGGCCTGTTGTGTTTATGGCCTGACATTCACGTCGCACTTCTATGGCGCGCGGCGGCCGGTCGGCTACGTCCCTTTCAATTCGGAATCGCTTGTCTCGGGCAAACTGTTCGAAGACATCCGCGATGCGGTCTTCGAGCTCGCCGATCCTGAGAATTACGACGCGATCGTCGTCACGAACCTCTGTGTGCCAACGGCATCCGGCGTGCCCCTGAAGCTGCTGCCGAAAGAGATCAACGGCGTCCGCATCGTTGGTATCGACGTGCCGGGCTTTGGCGTCCCGACGCATGCCGAGGCCAAAGACATTCTTGCGGGCGCCATGCTTGCCTACGCGCGAAGCGAGGTGGAAGCCGGACCCGTCGCAGCGCCCGCATCCGTGTCTTCAAAGCCGGCGAACGGTGAGGGCGACCGGCCAACGGTGACG
>JBCBXS010000066.1:0-10764 GCA_039816475.1 Pseudomonadota bacterium
CATCACCATCGAGATCGAGCAGCCAGTCGTTCGCGGAGGCCTCCTCGCCGACGCGCTTCTGGAAGCCGTTCCCGATGCCACGGTGGAGATCTGCACTGATCTGGGCGCCCGCGTTATCCACCAGCCTTGGCTCGGGAACGGCTTCCAGAAGCGCGTCGGCGAGGAGGCCTCCGCGAACGACTGGCTGCTCGATCTCGATGGTGATGAGATCGTGACCGGCGAGCTTAAGGACGAGATCCGCGCGCTGTTTGCCGGTGTCGAACCGTCCGGCAGCGTCTATGCGCTAAAGCTCTCTACGGTCGATCCCACCGGCAGGGAATGGATCGGCTATGGCGAGAGCTATCGCAACAAGCTCTACGATCGGCGTCGGCATCGCATGCCTGAACACCGCATGTGGGACCAGCTGGAGCTGCCATCCGACGTAAAGCCCGTCCAGCTCAACGGCCGCATCCGGCATCATGCGTTTTCGGATTTCGCCCACGTCTCCAACAAACTCAACCGTGGCAGCTCGCGCCGGGCCGAGTATGGCAAGCAACGCAGCAAATCCGCGCTTCGGTTTCGCGTCCTGTTTTTGTTCCCGTTCTACTTCTTCAAGCACTTCCTCCAACGGCGATTTGTCAAAGGCGGCACCTACGGCTTTGCCCATGCAATGGTGGCGGCCCATGGCCGTTGGTTGCGAGATGCCAAGCAGTATGAGGCTCTGCTGATCGAGGAGGCACGCGCTCGGGGTGATATTCCGCCCGCGGCCACCAGCGGAGACGATTGACGCCCATCTACCGTCAAAGCCCCATATTTCTTGACTTCAACGGTGGTTTTCC
Source organism: Pseudomonadota bacterium (assembly GCA_039816475.1). Taxonomy (GTDB): domain Bacteria; phylum Pseudomonadota; class Alphaproteobacteria; order Rhizobiales; family Hyphomicrobiaceae; genus JBCBWG01. Next base: position 819 of record JBCBXS010000066.1, read on the forward strand.
CAATCTACCGGCAAGTTGGCGGCGTGCCGTCGGCCCCCTGAAACTGCCCAAGGAGATGCGAAATTCGACGTCCTATGCGCGCGCCGCCCACCCCAGAGGTCAGCGGCCCACGAACAAATGCTCAAATCCGGATCGCTGAGGTCCGTCTCATCGATGAGACCGGTGAGAATGTTGGTGTGATCGACACCGCCATCGCGCTCGAGCGCGCCGAGACAGCTGGTCTTGACCTCGTCGAGGTCTCCCCTGATGCCAAGCCCCCCGTCGCCAAGATTATGGACTTCGGGAAGTACAAGTATCAGGAACAGAAGAAGGCCGCTGAGGCCCGCAAGAAGCAAAAGACCGTCGAAGTCAAAGAAGTGAAGATGCGCCCGAACATCGACGCGCACGACTACGACGTGAAGATGCGCGCGATGAAGCGGTTCTTCGACGAAGGCGATAAGGTGAAGGTCACCCTGCGCTTCCGCGGTCGCGAGATGGCCCACCAGAACCTCGGAATGGACGTCCTGAAGCGCGTCAAATCTGACACCGAAGAGATCGCGAAGGTCGAGCTCGAGCCACGGTCGGAAGGCCGGCAGATGATCATGGTACTCGCCCCGAGATAACGGGCAGCCCACGGCCGAAGCGACAGCGGCGTCGAGGTTTGACGCAGCGGTGACACAGCCGCCCCCGTCGCCCCAACAATTGGAACGTTCGATCGAGCGGCGCATTGGTCCTGGTGACCACTGCGCCGTTTTTGCGTTTGCACGATCCGGCCCAGTGTCCCGCGCACGATGAGCCGAAGTGCACGGCGCGAAAAGGCGTACAACCCAACACTAATCGAGGTACCCCCATGCCCGAGAACTTTGCCGGCGGACTCAACGGAAACGCCCGCGAAACCGCCATCGACACACTGAACACGTGCCTTGCCGGGACGATCGCGCTGACCCTCGCCGTGAAGCAGGCTCACTGGAACCTGAAGGGCTCAAGCTTCATCGGCATTCACGAGCTGCTTGACGATCAGGCCGACATGCTTCGCGAGAACGCCGACGAAATGGCAGAGCGCTGCGTGATCATCGGTGGTGTTGCTAAGGGGACCGTGCAGGACGCTGCGCGTTCGGAAATCGTGGAACCCTATCCGACCGACATCATCGCCTGGCAGAATCACGTCTCTGCTTTGAAGTCGCGCTATATGTCGCTTGGCGCGAGACTGCGGTCCGCGATCGAGGAGATCGAGGAGGCCGGCGATGTGGACACAGCCGACCTTCTCACGGGCGCTTCGCGCGCTATTGACAAAGGGGCCTGGTTCATCGGCGCGCATATCGAGGGCAGCGCTTAAATCAGGGTGCAGAGTACGCTTACCCGACAACTACTACGATCCGGGTTGCACACGCCCGCAACCGGCGGCAAGCCCAGTCCGGCCAACCGGCGGTTGCAACCCACCAACTGCGCGGCTATACCCGCGCCAAGCCGTCCGGCAGGGCATGCCGTGGCGGCTTTTCTGCTTCAAAACGCCTGATGAATGCGAACCGCGCCCTTGGGCGCCGGCGAGCCATTGTCGGCCGACACTCGTGACACACAAGGTTTCAAGCGAAATGCCCAAGATGAAGACGAAAGCGAGCGCGAAAAAGCGCTTCAAGATGACGGCGACCGGCAAGGTCAAGGCGCAGGCCATGGGCAAGCGTCACGGCATGATCAAGCGACACGCGAAGTTCATCCGCAATGCACGCGGGACGATGGTCCTGTGCGACGCGGACGCGCGGATCGTGAAGAAATACATGCCGTACGACCGCTGACGCGGCAGACCCTGACACCAACGATCGAAGAGCCTCAGACCGCTTATCGATCCCAGTCCCAGCTTCTCATCTGAAGGATTTCGCCCATGGCACGCGTCAAGCGCGGCGTCACCGCACACGCCCGGCACAAGAAAGTTCTGAACGCCGCCAAAGGCTATTACGGCCGCCGGAAGAACACGATCCGCACCGCGATGGCGGCGGTCGATAAGGCCAACCAGTACGCCTATCGCGACCGAAAGCGCCGCAAACGCACTTTCCGCTCGCTCTGGATTCAGCGCATCAATGCGGCTGCCCGCGAGCATGGCCTGACTTACGGCCGCCTGATCGACGGGCTGAAGAAAGCCAACATCGAAGTCGATCGGAAGGTCCTGGCTGATATCGCGGTCAACGATGCGGCAGCCTTTAAGGCAATCGTCTCTCAGGCCCAGTCGGCAGCCGGACAGCCGTCTGGCGCGTAGTTGCTTCTGAGGCGGGCAATTGTCGAACGGTGCCGGTCGTCGCGCACGCGATCGATCCGCGACCGGCTTCCCGCCTCATCGCCACCCAAGCCAGCAGCGCGGTGATCCCCATGGCAGCGCAATCCCAGGACGCGTCGATTGAGAGCGAGACCGATCTCGGGTCGGTGGAAGCCGATCTGATCGCGCAGATCACGGCCGCGCGCTCGCTGGCCGAGATCGAAAGCGTTCGCGTCGCAGCGATCGGCAAGAAGGGCCGGATTGCGGGGTTGATGTCGGGGCTGGGAGGGCTCGATCCGGATGCGCGCAAGGCCTTCGGCCAGTCCGTCAACGCGCTTAAAACGCGCGTGCAGGAGGCGCTTGGCGATCGGCGGCACGCGCTCGAAGCGGCAGCGCTCGAAGAGCGCCTCGCGACAGAGCTTGCCGACGTCACGTTGCCGGTGCGGCCTGGCCCTCAGACGCTCGGTCGCATCCATCCGATCAGTCAGGTCTACGATGAAGTCATCGAGATCTTCGCCGATATGGGTTTTGCCGTCGCCGAAGGGCCGGACATCGAAAGCGACGACCTCAACTTCACGAAGCTCAACATCCCCGCCGAGCATCCGGCACGGCAGGAGATGGACACGTTTTATATGAAGGCGCCGCCCGAGAAGTCGGGCGAGGTCACCGGGCGCATGGTTCTGCGCACGCACACGAGCCCGGTGCAGATCCGGACCATGATGTCCGACGAGCCGCCGATACGCGTGATCGTTCCGGGCCGGGTCTATCGCAGTGACAGCGACCAGACCCACACGCCGATGTTCCACCAGATCGAAGGCCTCGTGATCGATAAGGCGACACACCTCGGTCACCTGAAGTGGACGCTGGAGGCGTTCGCGAAAGCGTTCTTCGAAGTCGACGAAGTGCAGATGCGGTTCCGCGCGTCGCACTTCCCCTTCACCGAACCGTCGATGGAAGTCGACATCGATGCAGCCGCGATCGGCAAGCCGGGCAATTGGCTTGAGATCCTCGGGTCAGGGATGGTGCACCCCCGCGTCCTCGAAAACTGCGGGCTTGATCCAAAGGTCTATCAGGGGTTCGCTTTCGGCATGGGCCTCGACCGGATCACGATGCTGAAGTACGGCGTCCCGATCTGCGCGACATGTTTTCCGGCGATCTGCGTTGGCTCAACCATTACGGCTTCCAGCCATACGTGGTGCCGACTCTGGCCGGCGGCCTCAGCCGCTAAAGCCAAACCGGCCGGTTTGCGATCGCTGAGGGCCCAGCGCGATGACCAACCTGTCGATGTCTGTGCTGTTCGCGATCGGCGTGGGCATCCTGATGGTCGCCACGTCGATCTTCATCGTCTTCTATCACGACCGAAAGCACGATCAGATCGACCAGTGGGTCGACTTCTCGTTCTCCGGCGCGACGCTACGCCAGGCGCTCGGCTACTACCGCTTCATGGCGGTCTCGATGCTGTTCTTCTACATCCTGTTCACCTGCAGTGCGGTCTACCTGCAGGCGGAAGGTCACGAGATTTTCGCGATCGACAAGAAGCCTGTCCTGTCTGGGCCGATCGCGACGTCGCTTTTCTCGCTCGACCTCGTCTTGCGGGGCGGCTTCTTTGATATTATGGAACACTTCGGGCTCAGCGTGTCGCCCGTCTACATGAACACGGCGATGCCCTGGTTCGTCATCTACGCCTTCGCCTTCCGCATCTACTACGGGTTGTCGCTGATCAAGATCCTGCTGTCGTTCGCCTGGATCTACGGCAAGATCAGGCTCGCGCGACAAGCCAACAGCGCCGAGCTGCAACAGGCCCCGCAGGACCGATAGGCGTGCGCCTCACTGCGTGCGTTTCGCGACGACCTTGATGTCGAGCGGGATATCAAGCGACACCCACGCCCCTTTCACGTCCGATGTTTTTCCGATCCCGAAGTCGAGCCGCGCGATCGTCGACTGGCCGGTCATTGTCGCGGTGTCGCCGTTGATCTCGAGATCGAACCTGAGCGTCACCGGGACCTTCACGTTGCGCAACTCAAGCGTTCCTTCCGCGACGTAACCATTGCCGTTCTCGGCCTTTCGGATGTCTTCCGTCCTGTAGACCGCCGTCGCGTTCGCGCCGGTGTTAAACCAGTCCGCCGTCGGCAGCGACTTGTCGTAGGTCGCGTTGCCGGTTTCCGCCGACGTCAGATCGACGCTGACGACCGCGCGGGCCTGATCAAGCGCTTCCGGGTCGAGCGCAATTTCGGCCGTCCACTTCTTGAACTCACCGGAGAAGGCCGCACCGGCATGCGTGCCTGAGAACCCGATCCGGCTCTCGTCCTCGACAACGGTCCAGGACTTCGCCTGGGCAACTGAGTGCTGGGCTGCGAACAGCAGGAACGCGGCAAGCGCGGCAGAGAGGAAGCGCATGATCATCAAGCCTTGTTCTTATCAGTTGGACGCAGCGGGATCGGAGTCATTCGCGCAAGCAACCCATCGCGATCAATGAACTGGTGTTTGAGCGCGGCCGCGATGTGGAGTGCGAGCAGCGCAAACATCAGATAGCCGGCATAGAGATGGGCGAGCTTCATCTGCTTTTCGATGGCAGCCTTGTCTTCAGCCGCCTCGAGGAACGAAATGTGCGGCCACTCAAACCAGCCGAAGACGATCGTCGGCAGACCGAGCGGCGACGCCGACACCATCGCCCAACCCGTCAGAGGCATGCCGATCATGAGCACGTAGAAGAGCACATGCGTTGCATGGGCTGCGAACCGTTGCGCGCCACCCATGTGCGCCGGCATCGGCGGCGGCGGATTGAAGAGCCGCCAGGCGAGCCGTGCGAGGCTGAGGACCAGGACCGTCAGACCGAGCGACTTGTGGAACTGATATGTCTGGAACGCGAGCGCCTGGGTTTCCGGAACCTGCAGGGCATCGACCATCCAAGTGCCCGTTACGAGCATGGCAATGATCGAGAGCGCGATCACCCAATGGAGCGCGATCGCGACGGTGGTGTAGCGCTGCAGCCGGCCCTGTTCTGCAGCTCCGACGTCGGCTTTTGAGACTTCAGCACTCATGTCCGAAACCTCCGATAGGAAAATGTGGAGGCGTGCCGCCGGCGATACAACAAATCAGCGCCTCGCCAGCGGCACCGCGACTTACTCTTTGATGAACTCCGCTTCGAGCAGCAGCTCGACCTCATCGCCGACCCCGCCGACGAGATGCGTCATTCCGAACTCAGAGCGCTTGATCTTGCCGACACCAGAAAACCCGAGCGCCGGCTTCTTTTTCATCGGATGTGCCATCTGCCCGTTGAGCGTGACATCGAGCGTCACCGGCTTGGTCACGCCGAGCAGCGTCAGATCACCCGTCACCTTCGCCGTCTTGTCTCCGGTCCGCTCAATCGACGTTGAGACGAATTTGATTTCCGGATGTTCGCTGGCATTGAAGAAGTTCGGGCTCTGGACCAGCTCTTTGTCGAAGTCCTTCGCATCGGAAAACGGGAAGCCGGTGCGGATCGACGTTGGATCGACCGTCACTTCGAGCTTGGCGCTCTGCGGTTCGTCCGGATTAATATCGAGCGTGGCATCGAAAGTGTCGAAGCGCGCCGTGTAGAACGACAGCCCGAGGTGATTGACCTTCCAGACCAGGCTCGCGTGCGCGCGGTCCAGCTTGTACGTACCGGCAGCATCATTGGCGGTCGCTGGCAGGCTGGTCGTCGATACGGCTGCGATGGCCGCGAGGCCGAGTGCCAGTGCGGTTTTGAGCATCGGTTACATCTCCAATTGGCTGCACGAGGACGGCGCGGTCGCTGAACGGTGTCGCGACGCTGCCGGGGAGATAGGCAGGTTATATGACGTCTCAACGTCCGAGAGCCCGTTTCGACGCGTTAGAAGTGAAACACACTGTCCCGGCATTCGGCACAGTCGCGCGGCCGAAGCGACCGAGACGCGCACGCCGCTCGGTTCCGTTGCCCTTTGATTTCCCGGCGACTGGCGATATCACCCGCTTACGCCGGCGCGTCTGCTGATCGCACCGGCCCCTCTCCCGACTTCGGATCACATGACATGAAGTTCACGTTGTCCTGGCTGAAGGACCATCTCGAGACCGAGGCGAGCCTCGAAGAGCTTGAGCGCACGCTGTCGAGCATCGGCCTCGAGGTCGAAAGCATCGTCGACCCGTCCGTCGAGCTTGGCCCGTTTACAGTGGCTCGGATCGTCGAGGCGAAACAGCATCCGAACGCGGACCGCCTGAAACTTTGCCAGGTCGAAGTCGCGCCCGGCGCGCCGACGGTCGAAGTCGTGTGCGGCGCGCCGAACGCGAAGGCCGGGCTCGTCGGCGTCTTTGCCCCGCTCGGCAGCTATATTCCGGGAACCGGGATTACGCTGGAGGAGCGCCCGGTGCGCGGTGTCGTCTCGAACGGGATGATGCTGTCGGAGCGCGAACTCAATCTGTCTGAAGACCACGATGGCATCATCGAATTGCAGTCGTCGCTCGCCGACCAAGTTGGCAAGCCGTATATCGCAGTCGCAGGCCTTGACGATCCGGTTATCGAAGTTGGCATCACGCCGAACCGTCCGGACTGCACCGGCGTGCGCGGCATTGCGCGCGACCTTGCCGCCGCGGGGCTCGGGACGCTGAAACCGGCCCCCGACGTGCCGGACTTCGAGAGTGGCGATGCCTGCCCGATCAACATCGAGCTTCGCTTTGACGATCCAACGAACAAACCCTGTCCCGTATTCTCGGGCCGGCACGTCGCTGGCGTAAAGAACGGCCCGGCGCCGGCGTGGATGCAACGACGGCTGATCGCGATCGGGCTTCGACCGATCTCGGCGCTTGTCGACATCACGAACTACGTCTCGATGGATCGCGGCCGACCGCTGCACGTCTACGATGCAGACAAGATCAAAGGCGTGATCCACGCGCGTCTGGGCAAAGCCGGCGAGACTTTCGAGGGCCTCGACGGCCGCGATCACACGGTCGGTGCCGAGATGTGCGTGATCGCCGATGACAGCGGCGTCCTCGGGTTTGGCGGGATCCTCGGCGGCGAAAGCACGGGCTGCACGGAGGAAACAACCAACGTCCTGATCGAGTCGGCGTACTTCGATCCGGTCGGCACTGCTGAAACCGGCCGCAAGGCGCAGCTCAACACCGATGCACGCTACCGCTTCGAGCGCGGCGTCGATCCGCAGTTCGTCGTCCCGGGCCTGGACCTCGCGACCGACTGGGTCACGAAGCTCTGCGGCGGCACGCCTTCGAAATCGTGCGTGGCCGGCGCGCCACCGGACGGCACAGAGGAGATCGCGTTCGATTTCGCTCTGACGGAAAAGCTGACCGGACATGACGTGTCCGAGGCCCGTCAGCGCGAGATCCTTGCAGCACTCGGCTTTCAATCCGGCAAACGTGGCACAGACGGGCGCGCGACGGTCACGGCTCCGTCCTGGCGGCCGGACATCGATGGTGCAGCGGACCTCGTCGAAGAGATCATCCGGATTGTCGGGCTCGATGAGGTCGCATCTGTGCCCCTGCCATCGGCGAGCGACACGACGCGGTCGATCCTGACCGATCTGCAAGCGCGCGTCAGACGCACGCGGCGCGTGCTTGCAGGTCGCGGTCTCGTCGAGGCGATTACTTACTCGTTCATCCCGCATGATCAGGCGGAGGCCTTCGGTGGCGGCGGCGACGCGCTGGAAGTTGCAAATCCGATTTCGTCGGACATGTCTTCCATGCGTCCGAGCCTGCTGCCGCAGCTCTTGATCGCAGGCCAGCGCAATCGGAACCGCGGCTTCACCGATGTCGCGCTATTCGAGTGCGGTCAGGCGTTCAAGGACGATACGCCGGAAGGTCAGAACACGTTGCTGAGTGGCGTCCGTCTCGGGAATGCCGGCTTTGCCCAACGCGGCCGTCATTGGGATGGGGCCTCGGAACCCGTCGATCTGTTCGACGTCAAGCAGGATGTGCTTGCAGCGCTCGAGGCGATTGGCATCGATCCGGCAACCGTCCAGGTCACGCGTGATGCACCCGGCTGGTATCACCCGGGGCGCTCGGCCGTCATCCAGCGCGGGCCGAAACTGCGGCTTGCAACCTTCGGCGAGGTCCACCCGGCGACGCTTGCGGCTCTCGATGTGGAAGGGCCGGCCGTCGCGTTCGAGATCGACCTCTCCGCGATCCCGGCGCCGAAGCAAAAGGGCTCGGCGAAGCCGCGGCTGGAAATGAACGACCTCAATCCCGTCCGGCGCGACTTCGCATTTGTTGTCCCGCGCAGCACGCTGGCCGCAGACCTGATGCGGGCTGCGAAGGGAGCAGACAAGAAGGCGGTCACCGACGTCGGCGTCTTCGACGTGTTCGAGGGCCCAAGTCTCGGGGAGGACCGTAAGTCGATCGGGATCGAGGTGACCCTGCAGCCCTCGGGCAGCACGTTCACAGACGAGGACATCGAGGGCATTTCGCGGAAGATCGTGGCCGCGGTTCAGAAAGCGACCGGCGCGGAACTTCGGAGCTAGCCGCTTTGCGCCCGGTGTTGCGAGCTAAGGGCCGGACGGCTTAGGCCGTCCGGCTCGCGCTTTCAGCGACGTCGGCGAGCAGCCGGGCGAGCACCGCGCGCTCATTGTCGGCAACGCCCGATGCTTTTGCCTCCGCAAGCAGGGCGCTCACGGCGCCGAATGGGTCGCCGATAATCCGATCGTAGGTCTCGGCAATTGCTGCGATGTCATCGAACTCGGTGGTGCCGGGGGCGCAACCGCGTTTACCGGTGGGCGCGCCCGACGCGACGAAGCGCTTGGCCGCCTGCCACGCCTGCGCCTTCACGGCTGATGCGACCGGCAGATCGTCGCCGGACCCGAATGCCCCTGCGCCATGTGCACTATCGCCGAACCCCGGAGCAGGCGCCGCGTGTGCCTCAGGCTCGGTCGGGCCCAACCCGAACAAAGTGTTTGGGGAAACGTCGAGCTTCCCACAGATCTGCATGATCAGCGTCAGGCTCGGCTCAACCTCGGCGCGCTCATAGCGGGTGTAGCGGTTCTCATCGATGCCCAAAGCCTGCGCGAACGCACGCGCGCGCTTGAAGCCCGCTTCCTTGCGAAAGTGCTTGAGTTGCTCGGCAAACCGTTTGCGGACGGGCGATGTGGTTTTCTCCGTCATTTGAAGGACTCACCAGAGGTTTCTGCGAGAAGCAACGGGAAATAATGCTAGATTCCTGCCAGTTCATCCTGGTGGACGGATCTTCCGCAACCGTCGGGGTTCGCCCGGGGCGGCTCTGGCTGGTTCGATCGGGCGGTCAAACAGCGGCTCGGCAGCGGGGTGCCCATGCCCCCAAAAGGCGCCAGTCGAGGCGCGGCTGCGTACACCTGATCCGGCAGTGTCGCAGCTGCGTTGGAGCGGCGATTGCGCCTCTTCAGAGGCCCCCACACCGGTGATATATCCGCCCCATGACAGACACGTCCCGGATTCGAAATTTTTCGATCATCGCGCACATCGATCATGGCAAGTCGACGCTTGCCGATCGGTTGATCCAGCATTGCGGCAGCGTGAGCGACCGCGAGATGAAGGAACAGCTGCTCGACAACATGGAGATCGAGCGCGAGCGCGGGATCACCATCAAGGCGCAGACCGTGCGCCTCGACTACAAGCACTCGGACGGCGAGACCTATCAGCTGAACCTGATGGACACACCGGGACACGTGGACTTCGCCTACGAAGTCTCGCGCTCCCTGTCGGCCTGTGAGGGCTCGCTTCTGGTCGTTGACGCAAGCCAGG
>JBCBXS010000067.1:0-10673 GCA_039816475.1 Pseudomonadota bacterium
CTGAAAAGACGTCGCCGGATGAAGCCAACGACGACAAACCTGAAAAGGGGGCATCGTGACGTCCGTGCGTACACTCATGATGATGGCGTCGAGCAACTCCGATTCAGATGGATCGGGCCCGATGTCGACGACCGAAAGCACGCCGCTCGGCGGGCCAACGGGCGAAACGAACCGGCCGCAGTCGGCACCTGCTGACACCCCTGACTACGGGAAACGGCCCAACGGAGACGCATCGCGCCAGGACATGCAGGGGGCAGGCGAACCTCCGAAAGCGCCAGTCAAAGCCTCGGTTAAAACCGAGAAGACCGAGACACCCCCACCGCCGAGCGACGAATTCCGGGACGGCCTGATCGCCAACATTCCGTCACTCCGAGCGTTTGCGATGTCGCTGGTCGGTAACGGCAGCATCGCCGATGACCTCGTCCAAGAGACTCTCACGAAGGCCTGGCACAAGTCTCACATGTTCCAGCCGGGCACGAACCTTCGCGCATGGCTGTTCACCATCCTCCGCAACGAGCGCTTCTCGCAGCTCCGCAAGAAACGGCCTGAAGTCGACGACGAAGATGGAGCGCTGCAGGCGGGTCTTTCGGAAGCGCCGGCCCAGCAGGCCAATATCGACATCGAAGACCTGAAGTCGGCACTCGCGCAATTGCCGGCGGACCAGCGCGAGGCGGTCATTCTCGTTGGGGCATCAGGCTTTTCCTACGAGGAAGCCGCGCAAATCGCGGGATGTGCCACGGGTACGGTGAAGAGCCGCGTGAACCGCGCGCGGAAGAAACTTGCTGAGATCATGCAGGTGGAGCGCGGCGATGCGTTCGGTCCGGACAAAGCCGTCGCCAGCATCATCAAGTCGCCGACGGCCTAGGTTGGCAGCTTGCGGATGGAACCTTCGACGCGAAAAAAACTTCGAGATCTGCGTTCAGGTTAGCCTACTTGAATGGACAGGGCTCCCGCCCTCGCAGACCGTAAAGGCTGAGTGTTCAGTCTTGCGGGTGTCCCATGTCGAAGTACGAAACACCGCAAACGGTGACCTCGATCGGCATTGCGAAGGACCGCGTGCCTCGGCCGTCGCTCCTTGCGGATCGGTCGCAAGCCGACCGCGCTTCAGCGTTGGGCCCGGCGTTCCTACTGTCAATCATCGAGAACACACCGGCATGCATCAAGGTGATGGACCTCGACGGAAGTCTTTTGTTCATCAACCACCGAGGCGTCTGCGAGAACGAGCTTGAATCAGCCGAGAGCGTCATCGGATCCGTCTGGTGGTCCCGTTGGCCGACAGAACTCCGTAACGGAGTGCGGGATGCGTTTTTGAAAGCCCGTGATGGCGCCGAGACGCAATTCCGCGGCTACTGCCAGACGGCGCGCGGTAAACTGAAGTGGTGGGACGTCTCACTGGTCCCGCTCCGGGCGCTAAACGGCGAAGTCATCCGCATCCTCGGCACATCGCGAGATGTCACGCGCGAAGTGGTCGAGACGGCCGAACTCCGCGAGAGCGAAGCGCAACTTCAGCAGCTCACCCTTCTCCAGGCTGAGGGCCTGACCGCGAAGGACAGCATCATTGCGACGACTGAACTCGCGACACGCGAAGTCGACCACCGGGTGAAGAACAGCCTGCAAATGGTGCAGTCGATGCTGAACCTGCGCTCGCGCGATGCTGATCATCCCGAGGTGAAGACCGAGCTAGCGGGCGCAGCGAATAACGTCGCGACCGTCGCCCGCGTCCATGAGCAGCTCTACCGAACAGGCGCCGAGGAGACGGTTGAGCTCTCGTCCTACCTCCGCGCGCTTTCGGAGGACCTGACGACGAGTGCCCAACAGATGAACGCGCAGGTCACGATCTCGCCGGGACCAGTGGGGCGCGTGAGTTCGGATCTCGCAACCGCCATAGGCGTCGCCATTGCCGAACTCGCGAGCAACGCTCTGAAGCATGCTTTCTCGGATTGCACGGACCCATGCGGTTGCACGATCAGCATCGCCCACTCAATCGCACCAACCAGCGGGCATCATCGGATCGTCTTCGCCGACAACGGCAAGGGCCTGCCGGCCGACTTCGATCTCAGCAAGTCCAGCCGGCTTGGGATGCGCGTCATTGTCGAGCTTCTGAAGGCAAAGGACTACGGCATTGCACTTCAGAGGTCAGAGACGGGCGCGCGTTTCCTGATCACCAGCACGGCTGATCTCGCCAAGGCCACGGCTGCGACGCAGATCGTCGGCGGCGGTGCGGAGCGCGCCGCTGTCAGAGAAGGCCTTACGAATGGTTTGAGGCTTCGCCAGCGATCTCGCTCGCCTGTTCAGCGCTGTAACCGAGCTCTTCGAGAATAACCCGCGTATGCTCGCCGAGCCGCGGCGCAGGGCCGGACGGTGGGGCCGAACGCGCGCCGTTCAACCGGAACGGAAGCGTGGGTAACCGAGCGCTCTTATCCTGATCTGCCCCCGCCGGCGCCTGAAAGAACGCGCGCGCGGCCACATCATCGAGGGCCAGCGCGTCCGGCAGCGAACGCATTTGCGCCGCCGGGACCCCTGCAGCGACAAGGTCGCGCTCCCACTCTCCGGCGGTGCGCATGAGCAGCAGATCGGCCAGATCGGCTTCAAGTTCGCCAGCATGATCGCGCCGCGCATTCCGATCCGCAAAACGTTCATCCGTCAGCCACGCCTCCCGCCCGATCGTCGTCGCGAGCGCGCGAAACTGCGCCTCTTCGTTGACGCCGAGGCTGAGAGAGCCTTCGCGGCAGGGAAACGTCCCGGCCCCCGGGCTTCGGCTGTTCGCGGAATTGCCGCGCGGCTTCGGTGCGGTGCCGGTCGCCAGGTAGTCAACAATCGGCGCGCTCATCAGTGTGAACGCCGTCTCGAGCATCGACACGTCAACGAGCCCGCCGCGGCCGGTCTTCTCCCGCTGCCAAAGGGCCGACGTGATCGCAAACCCAGCCGCCAGCGCCGTGCCGTAGTCCATGATCGGCGCGCCGGTTCGCGTTGGGCCGCTTTCGGCGGTCCCTGTCATCGTCATGATCCCGCAGACAGCCTGGATGTTGACGTCGTATGCGGCTGCGTCCTCGCGCGGGCCGCCGCGGCCGTAGCCGGTCATCGCGCAATGAAGCAGTCGCGGATACCGCTCAGCGATCGCCGCATCGTCGAGCCCGAGCGCCGCCATTGTCTGCGGACGATGGTTCTCGACGAGCACATCGGCGCGCGCGAGCAGACGATCCATGACCTCGCGGCCGGTGTCGCTTTCGAGGTCGAGCGCGATGGAGCGCTTGCCGGCGGCCTGCGTCCGATACGCGGTGCTCATGCCCTCGGCCATCGCCGTCCGGTCCGTGCCGCCGCGGTGGCGCATCGCATCGCCGCGTCCGGCGCGCTCGACCTTGATGACGTCAGCGCCGAGCAACGAGAGGTAGTAGGCGCAAGCAGGCCCCGCGAGCACATGCGTAAAGTCGACGACATGAATGCCCGTGAGAGGACCGCGGCTGGTCATGACGACCCAACGGCGCCGGTGGTGCCAGCACCAGAAGAGCTCGCCCGCCGCGGTCGCAGCACGGACCACGACCGAAAGATCAGCACGGCGACGCCGACGATCAGGAAGCCGAGTGCGACCGGCTCTTTCACGAAGATCAGGATGCCATCGTCGGAGAGCAACAGCGCCTGCCGGAAGGCTTCTTCGGCGTTCTTTGCGAGCACAAACGCGATCACAAAAGCGGCTGGGCTGAATTCGGTGCGCCGCATGACGTAGCCGACCACACCGAACAGCAGGGCGATCCCGACGTCGAGGATGCTCGCGCGGCTTGAGTAGGCCGCCGCAACAGCCGTCACGAAAATGAAGGGATAGAGCAAGCGCGGCGGCACGTAGGCGATCGCACGACCGATGAGCGGACCGCCAAAGTAGCCGAGGATGCCGTAAGCTGCGATGCCGAGAAGCCCGGCGGCGAACAAAGCGAAGATCAGCTCGCGGCTGTCCTGGTTCGTGAAGATTGTCGGGCCGACCTGGATGCCATGGATCAGGAAGACGCCGATCAGGATTGCAGCGATCGTGCTGCCCGGAATGCCGAGCGTCAGAAGCGGGATCATCGACGGTCCGGAGACCGCGTTGTTTGCTGACTCAGGCGCGGCGATCCCTTCGACGATCCCCGTTCCCCATTTCTCAGGCTCCTTCGAGCGCCGCTTCTCTTCGCCGTAGGCAACGAAACAGGCAACCGATGAACCAAGCCCCGGCATCATCCCGATAATTGAGCCAACGACAGAGGACCGCATCATAAGCGGGACACAGCGTTTGAACTCGGCCCACGTCAGGTGATCCTCGCCGGACGTGCTTGCGACATCGAGATCGCGGAGTGAGTTCTTCGCAGCCCGCTCGGCCTGAATGATGATCTCCGAGATCACGAACACGCCGATCAGCAGCGGCACGAGCGCGAGGCCGTCCTGCAGTTCATCGAACCCCATCGTCATGCGCGGCTCGCTTGAGAATGTGTCGAGGCCGATGAGCGAGACGATCGCGCCAAAGATCGTCGAGAGGATGCCTTTGACAACGGATTTGCCGACGACCGACCCGATCACGATGAAGGCCATCGCATAGATGCAGAAGTACTCCGTCGGCCCGAAGTTCGAGGTGTACGCGGCGATCGTGACAGCGCCGAAGATCAGCACGATCTCGCCGAAGTAGTCGCCGACGACAGAGGCGACAGTGGCCGTCTTGAGCGCTTTGCCGGCCTGGCCGCGCTGCGTCATCGGATAGCCGTCTTGCATGGTCGCGGCGGATGCGGCTGTGCCCGGCGTGTTGAAGAGGATGGCTGCGATCGAGCCGCCATAGCGGCCGGACTTACCGATCACGTAAAGGAAGCCAAGCGCCGAGAGAGGGCCCAGATGAAACGACAGCGGCAGCAGCATCGCGATGGCCGCCGATGCGGTGAGACCCGGCAATGCGCCGGCGACGATGCCGACGAACGCTGCAAGGAAGACGAACGCAACGGCTTCCGGATTGGAAAACAGCGTCTGGAAGCCGTTCAGGAGATCAAGCATGTCACAACCGCGCTGGAGGTCGTCATCGGGTCACGTCGAAAGCCCGAGCGACTTCAATGCCGCGTCGAGGTTGAACAACAGACCCGGCGGATCGTGCAGGCCCATGAGCCCCATGAAGATGTACTGGTAGGCGAGTGCCCCGACGACCGCCGTGCCAAGGATGACAAGCAGATTGCGGTTGCCGAACACCACCATCATCATCGCAAGCGTCAGCCCCGTCGCAATGACGTAACCGAACGCGTAGAACAGAGCGATGTAGACGAGTCCAATCGCGATGACGCCGAAGACGCGCCCGAGATCGGAGTCGCGAAACCCGAAGGCGTCGGTTTCCGCCTTGGCGGCATCGCCTGCGACGCTGGTGGACGCCGCGGGCTCGGCTGAGGCTTCAGAGCCGCCGGCCGCGCCGAAAAACGCGAACGCGCCGATGATCAAACCGAGCCCGATGATCGCAATCGCCAGAAAGTAGGGAACAGCGGACGGGCCGACGACGTCGTCCGCCATGCCGATTGAGATTTCGGACGCCTGCCACAGAAAGAACAGGCCGACCGCGATCGTACCGGCGGCGACGCCGAGATCGATTTTCGATCGGTAGCTGAAGAACGCCATGAACGTCTCACTGTTCGAAGTGTGATTTCACCGGCGCGCTCGTACGCACCGCCCGGGACGCCTTCGGTCGCCTTGTTGCGATCGCAACGACGCAGGTCGCTGAATAGAAATCCCGCGCGCGCCGCCGAAGCAGTACGCGCGGGACAACCAGGGTCGTTACTTTTTGAAGACCTTGGCGACGACCGGCTCGAGCGTCTTGTAGAGCCCTTCGGCATTCGACGTGCCCTGCTCCGCCGTCATGTACATCGGCGCGAGCTTGTTCTTCTTGATGAAGCGCTTGAAGCCCTTGATGCCTGCGATGTGCTTCACGGCATCCTGCAGCTTCGCGACGACGCCTTCCGGCATGCCCTTCGGACCCCAAAGGCACATCGGACCCGAGACGTTCACGCCCGGCAGGCCCTGCTCTGCAAGCGTCGGGACCTTCTTGTTGGCTTCATCGCGCTCAGACAGCGGCACACCGAGGCTTTTCACTTTTGATTCGAAGCCGGCGACGAGATGCACACCATTGAACGACGCGTCGACCTTCTTCGCGGCCAGCGCGTTGCGTGCCTTCGAGCCGCCCTTGAACGGGACGACCTGATGCTTGATGCCAACTTCGTTCAGGAACGCATGACCGACCATCGCGTGCATCGTGCCCGCGCCCGACGTCGACCACCGCAGCGTCTTGCCGGACTTCTTAAAGTCCTCGACCATCTCCGCCGCTGACCCGTACGGGCTGTCCGCAGGCACCTGCAATGATGTGACAAGCTGCGTCACGCATCCGAGAACCTGCATGTCCTTCAACGGATCGACCGGCGCTTTGGCGCCTGACTTCATGTGGTTCACGGTGAAGGTGCCGTTGTTGATCATGTACAGCGTGTAGCCGTCCTTCTCGCCTTCGGCGACGACCTTCGCGGCAATCATGCCGGAACCGCCCGGCTTGTTGACGATCACAGCCGGCATGCCGTTCAGCGACGGCGCTTCGTGCACGTAGCTTGCAAATCCGCGGGCGGACGTGTCCGTGCCGCCACCGGCTGAGAAGCCGACCATGATTTTGATCGGTTTCGCCGGGTAGTTATCGTCAGCCGTCGCGCCAGTCGCGAGCGCAAGGGCCATCGCGCTGGCGCCGGCCAACGCCATTGAAAACTTCAGCTTCACAGGAATGCTCCTCATTCGTTTCCTCTGGGGTGCGTCGCGACTTGTCGTCGACGCGCTCGCACCGAAAGCGCTTTAGTAACACCGGACACTGGCACGGATGTCGTGTTGTGCGTAGTGGTTTCTGAACGTTACCCTCATCCGACATATTCTTAAAAGTGCAATTATCAGAAGATTACTTGCACTAATCGAAACTTACTCACTGCCACATTTTTTCAGGATCACCGCTGTGTTGTCGACCAAACGGCTCCGTGCCTTCGCCCTGGTTGTAGAGCAGGGCTCCCTCGCGGCGGCCGCCCGCGCAATGCACATGTCGGAACCGGCGGTCAGCCGGCAGATCGCGGCCCTCGAAGCCGAACTCAAGATGCCGCTCTTCTCGCGCGATCAGCGGCAGCTCATACCGACCGAGGAAGGCCAAGCCTTCTACGCGCAATCGAAGTGGACTTTGCAGTCGATCAATCGGTTGCCCGAAGTCGCAGCGCAGATCCGCGATGGCGCGCTGCATTCACTGCGCTTTATCTCGATGCCGCGGCTCGCGAACGCGATTGCTGCGCCTGCGATCGTGCGCTTTAGGGAAAGCCATCCGGACATCCGGCTCAACGTCGAGGTGCATTCGCGGCAGTTCCTTGAGAACTGGGTCGCGGGTCAGCGCTTCGATATTGGGCTTGGGACGCTGCCGACCGAGCATCCGGAGATTGTCACCGAGACCGTCTTCGAGATGCCGTGCTGCGCCATCCTGCCGGTGAACCACGCCAAGGCCGATGCCAAAAGCGTCCGGCTGAAAGACCTCGCCGACACGCCTTACGTGGCTCTCCCAGAGATCTCGCTGGTGCAGGATCAAGCCCGACAGATCATGGAGCGCGACGGCGTCACGCTGCAGACGACGATCGTGGTGTCTCAGACGACGTTGGCATGCGAGCTCGTCGCGCGTGGCGTCGGCTTCACGATCTGCGATCCGCTTGTCGCCGATGCGTTTCGCGATCGCGTTCGCGTCATTCCGCTGAGACCCCAATTCAAGCTCGGGTTCGGGACGCTCCACCGCCGGGCCGATCGGCCAACGCCGGCCGTCACAGAACTCGCAAAGATCATTTCGGAAGAAGCCGCAGCCTTCATCGCCAAGCGGGAGTTCTAAGCGTGATGCCCGCCGCCCCCGAGCGCCCGGCAGCGCGCATCACGCCGGGATCGATGAGGCCTTTTCAGCGTTCATGCGCGCGATCTTCATTTTCGCCTCCGCCATGAAGCTCGCCTGCAGCGCCTGGCGGAGATCCGGCGCTCCATCCACCAGACGGCGCAACGCCACAGCGTCAATCGCCATGTAGCGCGCCGCCGTTTTCGCCGTGACCGTGGCCGTCGCAGCCTCCCGGGTCAGGCACGTGATCTCGCCGATCATCGCGCCCCCCGCCGCACTTCCGAGCCTGCGCCCGTGATAGGTCACTTCGGCATCGCCGCTCTCAAGGTAGATCAGATGCTGCACCGGGGCGTCTTCGTGGATGAAGATGTGCCCGGGTTCGGCATCGAACCAGTTTGCGATATCGAGCAGCCGCCGCGCGTGACGCCGCTCAAGCGCGGGCAGCTTCTCGGCCAGGAAGCGCGCTTCCGCGTCGTCGAAGCTCAGCCGCCGTGATAGCAGGAACAGCCGCACCAGTCCGATGACGCTCAGCGTCAGCCAGGCAGCATTCACCAGGAACGACGCGAAGTTGTAATCGGTCGCGAGGCTGATCAGGACGAAGCCCGACGCGAAGAAGTTAATCGTCGAGTAGGCGTATCCCTCGCCGCGCAGTACGCCGAGCTGGATCGCGCCGAAGGCCGTGAGATAGAGCAGAGCGCCAATCACGCCGATCGCGTTGGTGGCATCGCGATAAACGTCCATGCCTTCGGACAACCCGAAAGGGCCTGCCGCCGCGACAATCGTTGCCGACAAATCCAACAAGACCACGTCCGAGCTCAACAATCGCAGCGCGAGCGCCGCCTGAGAACAGCAACCGTCGCGCAGCTTGATCGTCCGGGGCCGTGACGGCAAGCGTCATCATGCTGGTCGGTAACCGCCAGCATGGTGCGACCCGAGGCCTCCGGTTGCGCAAGAGGATCGATCGCCTCGATAGTCTTTCCGAGACACCGCTGCGGCCAACGGGCCGCGTTGAGGGAGCAAGCCATGTATCTCGGCATCGACATCGGCACGTCCGCCGTGAAGGCGGTGCTCGCCTCCGGCCCCTCCGCGGTGACCGCGACAGCTCACGCGCCGCTCGAGGTCTCGCGCCCGCGCCCCGGCTGGTCGGAGCAGGACCCCGGTATCTGGTGGGCTGCAACGCAAGTCGCGCTCGGCGCTCTTAAAGAGACGGCCGGCCCTGCCTGGGACGGCGCGAAAGCGATCGGCCTTTCGGGGCAGATGCACGGCGCGGTGCTGTTGGACGGATCGCGAAAGCCGATCCGCCCGGCGATCCTCTGGAATGACGGTCGAAGCGCTGCGCAGTGCGCCAAGCTTGCAGCTGCCATGCCCGAGATCGGAGAGATCAGCGGTGCGATCCCGATGCCGGGGTTTACGGCGCCGAAGCTCATGTGGGTGCGCGAGCACGAGCCGGAGGCCTACGCGCAGATCAAACACGTCCTGCTGCCGAAGGACTTCGTGCGCCTCGCGCTAACGGGTGAGCTCGCGACGGACATGGCGGATGCTGCCGGCACCATGTGGCTCAACGAGGCGACCCGCTCGTGGGACACGGCCACGTGCGATGCGTCTCAAACCGACCGGGCGTGGCTGCCGAGACTACTTGAGGGCACCGAAATCAGCGGATCGTTGAGCGCTGAAGCGGCAGCCGCTCTTGGCCTCAAAGCCGGCATCCCGGTCGCAGCCGGTGGCGGCGATGCCGCAGCAGGCGCCATGGGGATCGGCGCCGTCGCAGACGGCGATGCGTTCGTCTCGCTTGGGACATCCGGCCAGTTCTTCGTCACTAGCGAGAGCTATGCAGCGAACCCGGCGGCGGCGGTCCACGCTTACGCGCATTGCGTGCCGGGACGCTGGTTTCAGATGGCGGCGATGCTGAACGGCGCGAGCCCGATGCAATGGTTTGCTGAATTCGCGCAGGAGGACATCGGCGCACTCTTGTCAGAGGCAGCCCTCATCGACACGGACACGGCACCCCTGTTCCTGCCGTACCTGACCGGCGAGCGGACGCCTCACAACGACCCGAACATCCGCGGTGCCTTTTATGGCCTGACACCGGCTGCGGGACGCGCAGATGCAATGCGCGGCATTATCAACGCCGTTGCCTACTGCTTCTGCGATGGCCGCGACAGCCTAGGCGCTGCGGCAGCGGGTCTCGATCAGGTGGCGGCGATCGGCGGCGGGGCTCGCAGCGACCTTGTCCTACAGACGCTGTCCGATGCACTTGGCGTTTCGATGGTCCGCTTTGCCGACGCTGAGCAGGGCCCCGCGCTTGGCGCTGCCCGACTGGCCATGGTCGCGTCAGGCGATATGATCGTCGCCGAAGCAGCCGAGACCCCAGAAACAGACCGCGCATTCGAGCCGAACGCTGAAGAGACAGAGCGGCACGCGCGCACTCTTGAGCGGTGGCGAGAGCTGTACCGCGCGCTCAAACCGTTCGCAGCTGGGAGCGCTGCCGCGTCATGATCACCGTCTTCGGCTCAATCAATCTCGATATCGTCGTCAGGGCCAACCGGCTGCCGGGGCCCGGTGAAACGGTGCTTGGTGACAGCCATTTCATGGTGCCTGGCGGCAAAGGGGCCAATCAGGCCGTCGCGGCGGCACGTGCAGTTGGCCCTGGCGACGGCGGCGTCCGAATGATCGGCGCCGTTGGCGGCGATCCGTTCGCGGCGCCGGCGCTCGAGGGCCTGAAGTCCTCCGGCGTTGATATCGCAGCTATCGCCACAGTGCCGGATCAGTCGACGGGCATCGCGCTGATCACAGTCGA
>JBCBXS010000068.1:0-10492 GCA_039816475.1 Pseudomonadota bacterium
ACCATCGGTTTCAGGCAACCAGTCCGCGACGTCACTCGCCATGTCTGCGTGATCAACGCCAGGCTAAGCGCCGCCTCGATATGCAGACGCGACGTCTTGATCAGGCTGTCGATAAAGGCATCTTCCGCGTCGTGTTCGAGGCGCAGAAAAGCCTTCGCTTCATCGCGCGTCACCGGCTCACTCGCCGGAGCCGTCAGTTGTCGCAGCGCCATGACAGCCGTCCTCTCAATTGTGGCGTGGGGCAAAGCAAAAGGCCGGCTGCGGATCGCAACCGGCCTTCGCCGTCTTCGTGGTGTGTGAGGTGCGCTTAGGCGCTGAAGCTCAGGAACTTGATCGCGTCGAAGTCCTGGACGCCGCCGCCGACACGCTTGGTCGTGTAGAACAGGACGTAGGGCTTCGAGCTGTAGGGATCGCGCAGCACGCGAATGCCGACGCGGTCGATGATCAGGTATCCGCGGCGGAAGTCACCGAAGGCGATGGCCGGGGCATCCGGTGCCATGTCGACCATGTCTTCAGCTTCGACGACGGGGAAGCCGAGGAGTGACGGGGCCTGACCCGGCGCGGACGCCGGCTGCCAGATGTAGTGACCGTCGCTATCCTTGAGCTTGCGGACTGCAGCTTGCGTCGAGCGGTTCATGACGAACGATGCGTTCGCACGGTAGCTCGCCTTGACCGCGTAGATCAGGTCGATCAATGCATCCGCCGGATCGGTCGCCGCGAACGCACCGGCGGCACCGGACTTCACCGTCCCGATCGAGCCCCACGACCACGCACCGTTGTCGACGGTGTCATAGTCGGTGAAGCCACGTGGCTTGTTGATACCGTCACCGGCAACGAAAGCAGCGCTCTCCTGCTCGGCGAACGCTGCGCGGACTTCGTCTGAGATCCACTGGTCGATATCGACTGCGGAATCATCCAGCAGGGCCTGCGTCGCAGCCGGCATCGCATAGAGTTCCATCGTCGGGAACGCCAGCTCCGCGAGCGCCGGCGAACCGGTCTCCGGACGGATATCGGTTTCGCCGACCCAGCCGGTTTCGGCACCGGACACCGCGAACGGCTTCTTGAAGACAGAGCCGGACACCTGGCGCACCGTCGCAATCGCGCGGATCGGTGACATCGCGCGCATTGCCGTGTTGATCGCACCTTCCGTTTCCGACGGCACGAGATAGCCACCGTCCGTGTCAGTGCCGACCGACAACGCCTTTGCTTCGAGATCGCGAAGCCCGCTCTCGGCGCCCTTGCGGACATAGCCCTCGAAGGCTGCACCATGCTCGCTGACGGCAACCGTGCTGCCCGAACCGATGGGCAGACGCGCGGACTTCTGTGCGAGACCGTCGACGGCACGCTTGTGCTCGTCGAGGGCGCGGTCGATGCGCTTCAG
This sequence comes from Pseudomonadota bacterium, assembly GCA_039816475.1. Taxonomy (GTDB): domain Bacteria; phylum Pseudomonadota; class Alphaproteobacteria; order Rhizobiales; family Hyphomicrobiaceae; genus JBCBWG01. The sequence continues at coordinate 1,382 of JBCBXS010000068.1, forward strand.
CTTGTCGGTTGTGACGACATCGGCTGAGAAGCGGCGCTCGATCTCATCGAGCCGCTCGTCATTGGTTTCCTTAAATGCCTCAAACGCCTGCATGAACTCGTCGAACGCGTTCGTCAGATCGTTAGAGACGGCTTTCGTCTCAAACCCGTGATCATTCACCAATGTGAGATCCCTTCCAGTGACTTGGTTTCGTTTGCGGACCGAATGAAGCGGGCTGCCTGGGCGATCTGCCTGGCGAGGGCCTCATCGGCGAACTGACCCGAACCCGCATCCCGCCGGGCCTTCAGGCCTTTGAGCCCATCGCGCATCAGCGCGCGGGCATCGGAGCGACTGAACCCAGCGTCCTGCGTGAGCCATCGCTCGAACTCGCGCTCGCTCGGCGGCTTGCCGGCGAACGGATGTGCCTTAACCGATGACACCCGCGCTTCGGGCTGCATCGGGAATGTGACGACGGAGATCTCCCAGAGATCGACCTTGATCAGATGCCGGGTGCCGGTCTTGCGATCCTGGCGGACGCGCGAGGAGCGAAAGCCGATGGAGAGACCGTCGACGGCGCCGGCGCGCATGAGAGAGAGAACCTCGCGACCCTTCGCGACATCGCTCATCAGCCGGCCACGGACGTGCAGGCCGCGGGCATCTTCGTGGATGCGCTGCCAGACACCGATCGGCTGCGCGGGATCGTGCTGGAACAGCATGCGGATGCCGTCGACGCCGCGTTTTGCGACCGTCTCGCGGAAGGCGCCACGCTTGACGACATCGCGGCCGAGGTCTTCCCGGTCGAACAGACTGGCGTAGCCTTCAAAGACGCCCTCGAGCGTGACCTCCTTCAGATCAAGAGCGCAGAATTTTACTTCCGCTGCGGCTTCAAGGAGCGGCGGCCTGGCGTTGCCGGGCGCAGTCGCGGGTGTGGAGGGCAGCGTCTGGCTGATTTGATCCGGCATCAGTTCGCCTCCGCTGTTGAAGCGTCTGACCGCGACGGCCCATCGGCGCGCGGCGCGTAGCCGACGGCTGCGCGTTTCTCGTCATCGGTCAGGAAGCTGGTCTGCTCGAGCCGCGTCCAAAGCGCGTCACGCTCGGAACGGAATGCCTCGATCGCATCGAGGTCGAGGCGGAGCGACACCTGCTGTGCGAAGGCGGGGTTGAGCCAGCCTTCAAGTGCGTGGGCCGTGCGCTGGACGAGCGGCAGGACCGTCTGGCGCCAGAAGTTGCGGTGGGCTTCCTGGTAGTTCGAGTAGGTGTTGTCGCCCGGGATCCCGAGCAGCATCGGCGGCACGCCAAGCGCCAGCGCGATCTCGCGGGCCGCAGCATTTTTCGCGGCAATAAAGTCCATGTCGCGGGGCGAAAGGCTCATCGCCTTCCAGTCGAGCCCACCTTCAAGGAGGAGCGGCCGGCCCGCGTTTCGCGCGCCCTGGAAGTTCTCTTCAAGCTCGGACTTCAGGCGGTCGAACTGCGTGTCGGTCATGTGGCCGCCGGTCGAGTAGACCAGCGCACCGGAGGGCCGTGCGGCGTTGTCGAGCAGGGCCTTGTTCCAGCGGCTCGCGCCGTTGTGGATGTCGATGGCGGTCGCCGCCGCTTCGATCGGCGAAAGGCCGTAGTGGTCGTCGGAGGGATGGAACAGGCGGACGTGCAGGATCTCGCGGACGCCATCGACGGCATCTCCGTCGAGCACCTTCGGACCGCGCGCTGTCTCGCAGGTAAACCCGTCGGCCCAACCGCCGGCGTCCGTGCGCACGCGCATCCGGTCCGGCCTGATCAGGTTCAGTGCGCGGACCTGACCGCCGGCGGCGACGGCCTGCGCGAAGACGTTCCCGGAGACCAGCAGATAGCCGTACCAGGCTTCGAAGAAGTCGGTGCCGGACGTCGCTGGCTCCGGCGCGCGGATGAGGTCTGCCAGCGGGTGATCCGCCACGTGACGGTTGTCGACGTAGGTCCGCAGCGGCACAGAGGCAGCCGCCTCGCTGATGAGGCGCACACAGCGGTAGACGACCGCATTCCGGATCATCCCGTCTCGGGCAAATGCGTGATACCCGCGCGGCCCCCAGGCGCCCTGGCCGAGCTCTTTGAGAGCTGCGAGTTGCACCGGGCCGCCGAAGCCGCCGGCGGCCTTCGCCTCAGTGGCCGTTGTGGCCGTTGGCTCAACGCGCGCGTCATCGGCCGCGCTCCGGTCAGCCCGGAGCCGGCTCCACCATTCTGGCATCAGCTCAAACCTTTCTGAGGGACGGCGGCGCCGTCTGCGTCAGCATCAAGTCGGTCAGCGCCCACACGAGCGCGTCGAGACGATCCGGCGATCGCGCACCGAAACCGCCGTCGGTCCCGAACCGCAGCATCTGGTCTTCCAGCCGGTCGAACACGCCGACGTGGGCAACCCGGCCCTGCGCGTAAAGCGCCGCCACCGGTTCCGCGCGCACCCACTTGCCCCGGGTCGCGCGCACCTTGCGGATTGGCACAGTGGGGTCCGACTGGTGGATGATCTGCTCGACGAGATCGCCACCCTGGTTCACCTCCGCGACGATCGCATCGGCGTGGAAGTCGTGGAACGCGCCCACCACGGCATCGGCCCAAACCTTCGGCGAACGGCCCTTCAGGGTCCGGTCCGCCAGCACATAGCCCCGCTGATCGGCACCGCGTGCGGCAACGACGATCCCGCAGGCATCCGACTTTGCATGCGCCGTCACCGGCGGGTCGACGGCCAAGACAATTCGGCCAAGCTCCGGCTTGTGGCTGACGCGCTGATCATCGATCCAATCGCGGCGCCAGAGCGCGCCGGATGTCTCTGCGATCACCTCACCGTCCAGTTCCTGTCGTCCGAGCGCAGTGCCGCTGTAGCGGCGCTGCATTTCGGCGATGAAGCTCGGTGCGAGGTTCGCACTGTTTGCAAGCGTGCTCGCGCGCGTCACGACTGTTGCCGCGTCGGCCATCAGCCGCTTCAGAAACGGCTTCGGCTTCGGCGTCGTCGTCGCAACGGCGCGCGGGGCTGTTCCAAGGCGCAGGGCGAACTGCAGCATGTCCCACGTCTCTTCGGCATGCCGCCACTTGACGAGTTCATCGCACCACGCCGCGTGAAACTGAGGACCGCGGAGGCCACCTGGCCGCTTGGCGGAATAGAGCTGTGCAATCGCACCGTTCGGCCAGACCAGCCGGTTGCGTGCGCTGTCGAACGTCGGCTTTTCGCGGTGCGCGTGGATCGCAAGCAATCCTGACGGCCCATCAATCATCGTGCTGCGCACATCGCGGATGGTCTCGCCCACCAGCGCGATGCGTTTCGGCGCGCCGGTCGCAGCACAGAGCGTCAGGGCTTCGGCGCGAACCCATTCCGCGCCCGCCCGCGTCTTGCCAGCGCCGCGCCCGCCGAGCAGCAGCCACGTCCGCCAGGGTGCCGCGATGTCAGCGTCGTCCGGCGGCAGTTGATCGTCCCGCGCCCAGACCGCCCAGTCGGCGTAAAAGAGTTCAAGGATGTCGCTCGGCCAGTCACTCAGCTCCGTGATCAGCCGATCCAGTTCCGTCGTCGAGCCGAGCGCGAAGTCGGACAAGACGCGCCGCAACATCACGGCGGACGCTGTCCGCGTCGGCGCCTGACGCGTCGGTCGGTCGTGCGTCATGGTCACCTGCCTTTCGGGCACGGTTATCGTTGGCTGCGTCGAGCCCGATAATTTTCTCGTAGTTCCGGATCAGCCCGCCGAGGGCGCGCGTCTCCCGCTCGTAGTCCGCCGAGGTCAGGTCTTCACTCATGGCCATGCGGCTTTCGAGCTCCTTCAGTTGCAGATCGATGGCAGCCAGCAGCCGCTTCGCGAGCGGCGCGTCGGCAGGTTTCACGGTCGGGATCGTCGTCGCGGGCCGGGTTGGCTTTGTCGGCGCTGTCGTGCGCGTCGGCGTCGGCTTTGCGGGCGGCTTCGGCGTCGGCTGTTTGCGTGCCGGTCGAGGCGCCTTGCGCTTGGCGGGTGTCTTCTTCTTCGCGATAGGCTTGGAACGCGCCGGCTTTGCCCGCGTCTTTGTCACCGCCGACGGCGGCATCCACGCCCAGTCCTCGGCGCGGCTCCGATGGTAGATCCGCGACCTGCTGACGCCGAAGCGGCGCGCAAGCACGGTCACCGACGTTCCGTTCTCAAACGCAACGCGCAGCGCCGCCCAATCGTTGGACGTCGGCTCGGGCATGGAAGCCTGTCGAAGTTGTGTGAACTGACAGCCCGGTTGCAGAGGCGCCTCTCGCAAGAGGACAGCCTGCAAACGCGTCTGCCGTTTCAGGCACACGTCTCGAGCTTGCCCTGAACATACCCGGACACCGCGACGGTGTCAAACATTTTCTCGTTTAATATCAGTTGGTTACGCGCGAGGGGCAAACAGTCTAATCGCGAGCGGAGGTGCGGGGATTACTTTTTGCCCGCCGCTGCGCTTTCGCCTCCATGAAAATTAGAACGAGCCCGGCGCTGAAGATGACGGCGCCGCCGAGCCATGTCGCGATCCCCGGGACTTGTCCGAACAGGAGAAAGCCGAACAGCGATGCCCAGACGAGCTTCAGAAAGTCGAACGGCATAACCGCCGTCGCATCGGCAAGCTTCAGGCTCTCGGCCAGTGCGTACTGCGCGATCGTGCCCGCGGCACCAACGATGACGAGCAGCAGCAGTGTCTGGGCGTCCGGCCATGTCCAAACCATCACCGCCGGCCCGAGCGAGAACAGGCTGAGGAGTAGCGCCATATAGCCGGTGATCGTCAGGCTGGTCTCGGTCTTCGAGAGCTCTTTGATGACCACCATCGTGACAGCCCAGACGAAGGCGGACGTGAGGATCAGCAGCGATCCGAAATCGAGCGTCGCGAAGCCCGGGCGCAGGACGACCAGGGTTCCGAGGAAGCCGACGCCAAGTGCGATGAAGCGCGAGGCAATCAGTTGCTCGCGAAAGATGATGACGCTCATGACAGACATGAAAAGCGGGGCGGTGAAACTGAGTGCGGTCACGCGGGCGAGCGGCGTGATCGAGAGCCCGTAGAAGAACATCAACATCGCGACGACGTTGAGGACAGCGCGGATCCCGTGCAGCGGCAGCCGCTCGGTCCGGAGGAACGAGAGGCCGCCGCGCGCGACCAGCCCGTACAGCATCAGCACGGCAAACAGATTGCGGAAGAACGCGATCTGGAACGGATGCATGTCGTCGGCGATGAACACGATCGCCGCGTGCATGCTCGTGAACGCAACGGTCGAGAGCACCATCGCAATGATCGCGCGGGTGACCGGTGCCAGGCCCTGGAGGCCGGCCGTGATCTCAGACAACCGCGCTCAGCCGTTTGCCGAGATTGCGGTGCAGGCCGGACTCCTCAGGCATGTTGCTCATCCGGCCACCCCTCGATGATGTAATCCTCGATCGCGAGCACGGACTGGGTCGTCTCAGGAACGGCCCAGTCGCGAACGGACACGCCGGCCTGATGGACGGTGTCGGCGTCGCCCGAGACCAAAGGATGCCACCAAGCAAGACCGCGGCCCTCTCCGACGCGACGATAGGCGCACGTCTGAGGAAGCCAGCTCAGGTCCGCGATCATGTCCGGCGTCAGCGAGATACAGTCCGTGACGATCGACTGCCGGTTCTTATAGTCGCCGCAGCGACAACTCTCGGTGTCGAGCAGATGACAGGAGAGGCCCGTCAGAAACACCGCGCCGGTGTCCTCGTCCTCGACCTTGAGCATGCAACATCGTCCACAGCCGTCGCAAAGCGCTTCCCACTCCGCAGGCGTAAGGTCCCTCAGCGGTTTGGTCTCCCAGAAGCGCGTGGACTGTTGGTCTCGCGCCGAACCCGTCGGCGTCGCAGCACCGCCACGCTTCACAGCACGTTTCGAGCGCCTTCGTTGCATCTCAATGCGTTTGCAAATAACCGAATAGGGGCAATGGATCGTCCGTCTCTTGGCACATCGGACACCGGGTCGCCAGAGCGTTAAGGGGCAATTCTTGAACGACTGGTTCTTCAAGCAGGGCAGCCGCCGCAAGCTGAGCGAGTGGTTCGGATGGGATCGCTGGTTCTCGGCCGGCGATGACCAGCTCGTCGAACGTTTGAAGGACGGCTACAACGCCGCCTCCTCGTGGTTCGCGCGGATGCGGTTGTCGGGCTCGCGCCGGGCGCTATGCGAACTCGGATCAGAGTCGCTGACGCTCGGCATGGCAGGCTTCGTTGTGCTCTACGCGCTCGCGATCCCGGCGTTTGAGGAAGCTGACGAGGCGAAGTGGCTGACCACCGGCCAATACAGCGTCACCTTCCTCGACCGGACCGGCGCCGAAATCGGCCGACGCGGCATCAATATCGACGATGCGATCCCGCTCGAAGAGGTCCCCGACACGCTCGTCAAGGCAACGCTCGCGACGGAAGACCGCCGGTTTTTCGAGCACTTCGGCGTCGACATCGTGGGGACCCTACGCGCGCTGATCTCGAACGTCCGCGCCAACGACGTCGTCCAGGGCGGCTCGACGCTGACGCAGCAGCTTGCAAAAAACCTGTTCCTGTCGTCCGAGCGGTCGCTCACCCGCAAGATTAAGGAAGCATTCCTCGCCGTCTGGCTGGAAGCGCGCCTGACCAAGCGCGAGATCCTCAAGCTCTATCTCGACCGCGCCTACATGGGCGGCGGTGCGTTCGGCGTCGAGGCCGCCGCGCAGTTCTACTTCGGCAAGTCCGTCCGTGAGATCTCGCTCGCCGAGGCTGCGATGATGGCAGGCCTCTATAAGGCGCCGACGAAGTATGCGCCGCATATCAATCTGCCAGCCGCCCGCGCGCGCGCCAACGACGTGCTCTCCAACCTCGTCGAGGCGGGCTTCTTCACGTCGGGGCAGGTTTACGCGGCGCGGCTCAAACCCGCAAAGCCGATCGATCGGATCGAGAGCCGCACGCCGGACTGGTTCCTCGATTGGGCATTCGAAGAGGTCCAGCGGGTGATGCGCGGGCGCGGGACGTACGTACTGACCGCGCGCACCACCGTCGATCTCGAGTTGCAGTTCGCAGCCGAGCGCGTCTTGGAGACGACGATCCAGAACCACGGCCGGTCGAACAACTTCCGTTCCGGCGCGCTCGTTTCGATGGAGCCGAACGGGGCTGTCCGCGCCCTCGTCGGCGGGCCGGACTACGGCGACAACCAGTTCAACCGTGCGACCCGCGCGCGGCGGCAGCCCGGCTCGTCATTCAAGACCTACGTCTACGCCGCCGCCCTCAACAACGGCTATCGCATCAACCAGTCGCTCCGGGACTCGACTGTCCGCTGCGGGCGGTGGTCGCCAAAGAACTACAATGGCTCTTCTGGCTCAGGCCGCCGCGTCTCGATGCTCGATGCGTTTCGACGTTCGCTCAACACGACAGCCGTCCGCCTCTCCCTCGCCGTCAAACGCCGCACCGTCGTCGACCTCACAAAGGAACTCGGCATCCGCGGTGTGCGCCCCTCCTGCTCGATGGCGCTCGGCGATACCGGCATCACACCGCTCGAGCACACCGGCGGCTACGCAACGTTCGCCAACGGCGGCAAACGCGCCAAACCGTTCGGCATCACTGAAATCTCGGACTCGAAGGGCGCCGTTGTCTGGAGCCGCGATCGCGATGAGAAGCCGGCCGAACAGATCGTCCCCCGACGTGTCGCCCGCGACGTCAATCGCCTGATGCACAGTGTCGTCGAAGCCGGCACGGGACAGCGCGCGAAACTTGAGTTCACGCACGCGGTCGGCAAGACGGGGACGAGTTCAAGCTACCGCGATGCGTGGTTCATGGGGTTCACCGGCCAGTTCGTCACCGGGGTCTGGCTCGGCAACGACAACTACCGCCCGATGTATCGCCGCCGCGGTGGCGTCACCGGCGGCAGTTATCCGGCGCAGGCCTGGCAGGCCTATAACGCACTCGCGCATAAATCGATGGATATCCCGACCATCATCGGTCTTGCTGATCACCCGACGCAGATTGCCGAGCGCGCACGCCTCGCAGCACTCCGCGCAAGTGATCCAACGTTGGCCGGCGGCGATGGTCCGCGCGGGCGCCGCGATCAGATGCCGAAGGAGACGAAGTCGGCGCTGGACGCTATCGCCGAGAACCTGAAACGCGCGCGTGAGGGCAAGTCGGTGCTCTCGCCGTCCGTCACGCGTGCCCAATCCACCGAGCCACGCCGAGGCCCGTCGCGCTCATGACGACCGACGCCCCAAGCGACGCCAACGCGGCCCCGCCGGTAAAAACGCGGCCCAGGCGCCAGCTCCCCGCACCCATCCGCAAGGCACTCGCGTTCGCAGCAAACGTCTCCGGCCTCGCGGTCTTTGCAGTCCTCGCGTGTCTGATCGGAATCGGCTCGAGCTGGTACGTCGTCATGCGCGGCATGCCGTTCAACGCGGAGGCGGTAGGCCCCTGGGTCGTTTGGACGACAACCGGGGCCACCGAAGGCGAGCCCTACAGCCGCGCACGCTTCAACCTTGTGAGCTCGCTTTCGATCGGCGCGGACCGCGTCCGGCGTTTTGAGGCCCGCTTCGACAACGAGGGCCGCCGACTGCATTCGTCGTGCACCTACCAGCTGGACGGCGCACCGCTCGGAGCCGAATGGTGGACACTCGCGGTGTTCGATGACGGCGGCCGCCTGATCGCGAACGAGGCGCAGCGCTACGGCTTCAACACCACAACCGTTGCCCGGGACGGCAACGGGCACTTTCGCATCACGCTTTCCCGCGATGCCAAACCCGGCAACTGGCTGCCGACGGGCAACGCAGGCCGCATGGTGCTGATCCTCGAACTGCACGGTCTCGATGACCGCTCGGACGACCCGGACGCCGCACCGTCGACGCCGCCGGTCATCCAGAGGACGGCCTGCTGATGCCCGGCCAATGGTTCTCCATCCGTCGCGTTCGCACGTGGGTCCTGCTCGTGTTTGTCAGCGCAATCGTTCATATCGCAACGACGCTCTGGCTCGCACGGCCGCATGACGGACAACCGTTTCAGCAGGTCTTTGGCGAACTCGCCAAGGCGCAGTTCACGGTGCTGCCGGAGCTGACACCTGCAACGCAGCGGCTGCCGTTTCTGATGCCGGAAGCCCACTACGCGATCTGCCCGTTTGAGTTGACGGACCGGTCGCTCGCCATCAACGCGACGCTGTTCGATGTCGGTTGGGTGTTGTCTC
>JBCBXS010000069.1:0-10186 GCA_039816475.1 Pseudomonadota bacterium
CTGAACCACGGCGGCACCGAAATGGGGCAGGGGCTCTTTACGAAGGTCGCGCAAGTGGTGGCGGAAGAGTTCCAGGTCGACGCAGAACGCATCAAGATCACGGCCACGACAACGGGCAAGGTCCCGAACACATCCGCGACCGCCGCCTCATCGGGTGCCGATCTCAACGGCATGGCGGCGGCCAATGCTGCGCGTAAGATCAAATCGCGGATCGCCCGCTTCCTCGCAGAAGAACATCAATGCGCGCCAGATGACGTGATCTTCCGGCCGGGCGTGATTGCCGTCGGCGCGCGCGAGATTGCGTTCGACGAGGCGATCTCGGCGGCCTACATGGCGCGCGTTCCGCTCTCGGCGACCGGCTTCTACGCGACACCGAAGATCGGCTGGAACAAGGCCGAACGCACCGGCCGGCCGTTCTTCTATTTCGCCTACGGTGCTGCGGTTTCCGAAGCCGCTGTCGACACGCTCACCGGCGAGACCCGCATCCTGCGCGCCGACATCGTCCACGACGTCGGCCAATCGTTGAACCCGGCGCTCGACCGCGGCCAGATCGAAGGCGGGTACGTGCAGGGGATGGGCTGGCTGACGACCGAGGAACTGGTCTGGTCCGACGAAGGCCGGCTGCTGACGCACGCGCCGTCCACCTACAAGATCCCGACGAGTGCAGACCGCCCGCCGGAACTGAACATTCATCTGTTCGATCGTGGGCGGAATGAAGAAGAGACGATCTATCGGTCGAAGGCGGTCGGCGAGCCGCCGTTCATGCTTTCGATCTCCGCCTTCCTTGCGATCGCGGATGCCGTTGCGGCGGCGCGGCGGACGGCGGGCGATCATGTCTATCCAGCGCTCGATGCCCCGGCGACGCCGGAACGCGTCCTTCGCGCGCTTGGCGCGTTCGATGACGCGACTGGTGCCAAACGCGTACGCGCGGAGCCCGTGTGATCACCCTGCGGCGGACGAAACTCGACCCGAGCTGGCAAGCGATCGTTGGGCAGGCAGGTGGAGATACGGCGCGCGATGCTGTCCGCGTGCTCGTCCTTAAGGCGGAAGGGTCAACACCGCGCGCGGCCGGCGCTGCGATGGTGGTCTTCGCCGACGACCAGTGCGGCACGATCGGCGGCGGTCGGCTGGAGTTCGAAGCGGCCAAACGCGCGCGCAGCCTGCTTGCCGAAGACGCACGCCCGTGGCGGCGGCATGTCGAGGCCTGGCCACTCGGCCCGAACCTCGGTCAGTGTTGCGGTGGTCACGTCACGTTGTTGTTTGAGGTCACTCGCGCTGACGAGCGACGGTCGCTTGCGGCTCAGTTGTCTGAGACATCCGAAGCGGTCGCGCTTCGCCGTCGGCATGCGAGCGGACAGCCGCCCGAGTTGGTTACGGTCGCGGCTGCGTCGGACAGCCCGATCGTGGTGTCGGACTCAGTGGTGACTGAGGCCATTTCAACGCCACTGACGCCACTGTTCCTCTATGGCGCCGGGCACGTGGGGCGGGCACTTGCAGACATCCTGCAGCCGCTCGATTTCGAGATCGTCTGGGTGGATATCGCGCGCGAACGTTTTCCGGAGCTGGACACCGAGGACGACACAATTTTGGACATCCACCGGGCAATTGCCGAGCGCCCGGACCGCATCGCAGCCTACGCGCCGGACGACGCGATGCATGTTGTCGTCACGCACGACCACGCGCTCGATCTCGATATCTGTCAGGCCGTGCTCGGCCGCGGTCGTCCACGTTTCCTCGGGCTGATCGGATCAGAGACCAAAGCAGAGCGCTTCCGCCGCAGTCTTGCAAAGCGGGGGCTCTCAGCGGATCGGATCGCAGATCTTGTCTGCCCGATTGGTCTCGGGCAGGCGACCAACAAGCATCCCCACGCGATTGCGATCGCCGTTGCGGCCCAGCTTATGGAAGCAGGTGACGCGCCGTCAGAGTAGCGCCGTCCGTTGAACGCAGATTAGGACGGCGGGCGGGATCGTGCGGAGCGTCGTCCGATGTCTGCTTTCGAAACGGGGAAGGCCGTATCGGCCTCGCCAACCATCAGATAACCCGCAAGCGGCCCCTCTGACGGAAGGCTCGCTGCGTAGTTCATTCTCTGCCGTGCCGCGAGCGGTCGCGACGCCGCCATCGCACGCTGGTAAATTTCCAGCGTTCTCGCTCCGAGGACCGCGCGCGACAGCGAAGCGGCGTGAGTAAGGCCCCGTTGCCTATGCCACAGCATTCGCTTCGGCCGGCTCAGCAGCGCTTCGATGCTTTCGGCGAGATCGCAATGATGCCCGGTGCGCGCGAGCACACCCGCGCCAGTCTCAAGCACGAAACTCCGCGCGCTCGGGTCGACGGAAGAGGCGACGAGCGGCCGCCCGAACGCTGCCGCCTCACGATAAACGAGCCCGTAGGATTCATAGCGTGACGGGGCAACAACGAGATGGCACTGCTGGTAAAGCGCCTCAAGTTGGTCATCGCCGATCGCACCGTGGAAGTGCACATGGGCAAGGATTGCGGGATCGATTTCGTAACGTGCGATGACACTGAGCGCGTCTTCAACCGCCGGACCGACGAGATGAAGTCTCGGCGTTTCGGACCCCGCCCGCGTACGTCGCTCGAACATGGCAGCCAACGCGCGGATCAACGGTGAAAACCCTTTGCGATCCTCAGCGCGTCCCACGAACAGAAGCTCCGGCGTCGCGTCCAGCGGCGGATATGCGGCCTGCTTGCCGCGCGCGATAAACGCATAATCCAGCGAAAGGCCGATCACCTCGTGGATGTCCGACCGCCGGAGCCGATACTGCCGCGCAATGCGCTCGCGATGGGAACGTGAGTTCGAGATGTGCGCGATCGCCCGGGCTGCTGTCAGGCGTTCAAGGCGGCTTGCGTAGCGAAGATCGAGCCGGTCGCGGAGCGCTTGCGTTGCGTTGATGGCATCAATCGCAGGTGTCGAATGCCGAATGACGAGCGGCACGCCGCGGAGCTTGAGAGCCGCTGCTGGAGCATACCAGTTCGTGGCTTCGATCACGTCGAACGGATGTGTTGCGTGGCGCTCGCCGACGGCTTCGGCGAACGCTCTTGGTGCCACGTGATGTCCAACCGCTGCGCGATCGCGCCAGAACTTGCGAGACCCAGTGGCCAGATGGCGCGCGAGGCCGCGGACTTCGACACGGGGGCCGACGTGCTGCCACGCGTCGTTCGTTCGCTCGGCAGAAAAGACGCTCACGTGCACGCCGTTACCCTGCAGGCCGAATGCGATCTCACCGGCAGCGCGGGCGAGGCCGCTGACAGGGCCATCGGCAAACGGGTCGCTCCAGGTCAGCAGTGCGACGTGCATGGTGTGAACTCCGATGCGGACCGCGGTGGCGTCCGCGAACCCGATGCGCTGGAGTTCAACTCGCGCTCCCCGGGTGGGTTCCGCGCGCGATCGAGAGCAGAGACGGCTGCGGTTCGACCGGTGACTTCAACTACTTAAGCGGGTCCCCTCAGCGACGACTTTGGTGTGCAAACGCGTGGCTGATGCGCGGGAACAGTTTCTTGTGCGCTGCAGTTGTGCGCGCATGTTCATTCTCCACATCGCGCTTCAGGGCTGCCTTCGTGCGCGCGACGTTGCCTACGGGATCACGTCCGACACAGGCGGCCACATCAAGTACCTGCTTGAGCTGATCGCAGCGGCAGAACAGGCGGGCGTCGCGCGACAGGAGGTGATCGTTCGCCGCTTCCGCGATCCGAAGCTCGGCGATGTCTACGCGAAGCGGAAGGAACGCATTTCGCAGAGCGCCAACATCGTTCGCATCGATGGCGCAACCGCTGCATACCTGCCGAAGGAACAGCTCTGGCAGGAGTACGACGCGCTGTCCGAGAGCCTGGCAGCCCACATCCGCGGGCTCGATCGCATGCCCGATCTGATTCACGCGCACTACGCCGACGCTGGCCGCCTCGCCGCCGATATGAAAGCCGAGTTCGGCATCCCCTTCATTTTCACCGCCCACTCGCTCGGCCGGTTGAAGATGCTGGCGAATGGGACCGATGAGGTCCCCGACGCACTCCGGCGACGGATCGCGATGGAAGATCACGCCATCACCCACGCGGACCGGATCGTCGCCAGTTCGCGCGATGAAGCGGAGGTGCAATATGCGACCTACCCGTCGGCGAACACCGCGCGCATTTCCGTCAATCCGCCGGGCTGTGCACTCGCCGAAGCCGCCCCAACCGATCACGACTGGATCGATCCTGAGCTCGTCCGCGAGATAAATCGGTTTCTGAAGTCGCCGGAGCTGCCACCCGTCCTCGCGCTCGCACGACCCGTCCGCAAGAAGAACCTCATTGGCCTCGTCAAAGCATTCGGTGAGGACCGCGCCCTGCAGCAGCGCGCCAACCTCGTGATCTTCGCGGGTAGCCGTGACGACATCCGGTTCGAGGAAGAGGAGAGCCGCGATGTCCTGCTTGAGCTGCTCTATCTGGTGGACCGCTATGATCTCTGGGGCAAAGTCGCGCTGCCGAAGCGCCATGCCCCGGAACAGGTCCGCGACATCTACCGCTACGCGGCCGCCATGCGCGGGGTGTTTGCCAACTCCGCGCTCAATGAGCCGTTCGGTCTGACGCTGCTTGAAGCGGCAGCGGAAGGTGTGCCGGTTGTCGCGACGAACTCGGGCGGGCCGAACGACATCGTCGGCATTTGCGAGCACGGCCGCCTCGTCAATCCGCTAAACCTCGCCGATCTGTCATCGGCGGCGCTCGAGCTGATCGAGGATCCGGACCTGTGGGATCGTTGCGCCGAAAACGGTCGCCGGAACGTCGGGTTCTATAGCTGGGAGCGGCACGTCCAGACCTATCTCGAAGACATCGATGCGATCCTGAACCCGCCAAAGCCCGCGTACCTCTCGGGCCAACGTTACGGGCATCTGCTGGTCTCCGACATCGACAGCACGCTCGTCGGCGATCCGGCGGCTCTCACGCGGTTCGGGAATTGGCAGGCGAGGGCAGATGACTACTGCTTCGCAATCGCGACCGGACGGAGTCTCCACAGCGCGCTGGATGTTCTGAGGCGTGCGCGGGCGCCGGCGCCGGCGGTTCTGGTGACCGCCGTCGGTTCGGAGATCTACTACGCCGACGATGCTAACATGCGCACGCTTCGCGCTGATGACGACTGGAGCGCGTGGATCGCTGAGGGTTGGGAGCCGCGCGCGATTGCGGAGATGATCGCGACGCACTTCAAGTTCGAACGTCAGCCGGTCGTCGATCAGGGGCGCTTCAAGCTCAGCTATTTCGTCCCCTCCAGGGAGGCTGCGACATCGGTCCGCCAGGCACTCTATGTGGCCCGACTGCCGGCAACGGCGGTCTACTCGCACGGCGAATTTCTCGACATCCTGCCGCCGCGCGCGTCGAAGGGCGAGGCGTTGCGTTATCTCGCAGATCGCTTCGGCGTGCCTGCAGACCGGACGCTGGCGGCCGGCGACAGCGGCAATGATCTCGCCATGCTCGAGGTCGCAGGACGCGGCATCGTCGTCGCGAACCACACCGACGAACTCGCCTGTCTGAGGGGGCGTCAGAACGCCTATTTCGCAGCACGCCCTTACGCCGGCGGAATTCTCGAGGGCATCAATGCGCGCGCAACAGCCTAGGGCCGCCACGCGCGAGGGTGTCAGCGTCATGACGCTTGTCCGCGGCCGCGACGTGCAACTGAGGCGCATGCTCGCCGGGCTCGCCCAGCAAACCGAACCGCCTTCTGACTGCGTTGTCGCGTGGATGGAAGAGCCCGGCCTCGTTCAGATGGAGGGCGCGGCGTTTCCAGTAAAAAACGTGGCCGTGCTCGACCCCGGTCTGCCGTTGGCGCTCGCCCGCAACTCAGCCGCCAACGCAGCCCACGGTGACGTGCTCGTGTTCCTCGACGTTGATTGCATTCCCTGTCCCGGTCTCGTGAGCGCTTACGCCGAAGCGGTGCGAGAAACAGGCGGATGCGTCATGGGCCCGACGCGGTATCTGAAGGCCGACAGTCCCGTTGACGAAACAGACTTCGAGACGCTCTGGAGCGGGGCGCTCCGGCATCCTGCACGGCTCGACCCCGATGATGTGGACGTATCGGAGCGAGTAGACGCAGGTGGCGGTCTCATCCGGTTCGACGACTTCGCGGAGTTGTGGGGCCTGTCGTTCGCGCTCCCCGCAAAGGCGTTCCACGAGATCGGCGGGTTTGACGCGACCTTCGAAGGCTATGGCGGTGAGGAGACCGACTTCGCAGTCAGGCTCGGCGGCTCTGGATTACCGCTCTCGTGGACCCCGGCGGCGCGCGGGGTCCATCAGTGGCATCCCGTGCACGCACCGCCGTTGCAGCACTTCGACGATATCGTGCGCAACGCCTGCCGCTTTTTCGAGAAGCACGGGCATTGGCCGATGACCTACTGGCTCGGGCAGTTCGCCGAAGCCGGTTACATCCGCCGCGGCACCGATGCGATCGAGGTTCTCAAACACCCGACGGACGTCGATATCGCCGCCGCGCGACAGCCCGACAGCGTGGCGTTCAGTTAGCCCATGCCCTGTATCGCTGCTCAATTGCTGGAGGAGGGCGAGGCTTCGGCGCCGACGGCCGGCAGCCGCATTCGTGGCGATGTCCAGAGCAAGGTGATGCCGCGGTGCTGGGTTTGCGGCGCGCGGGAGAGAGGCAGGGCCGCGCCGCATTGGCAGCGCTGCGGCTGGTGCGGCCTCACCTGGCAGCGCGATGCCGTGGCCGATGGCGGGCGGCTGCACGACACTATCGAAAGCGGCCCGGTCTCGATGGTCAAAATCGCAGCGGCCGGTGCCATCCTTGATGATGTCACGTTGCGGCAGGCAGCCCTTGCGCAGGATCTTTGGTTACCGGCCGGGCCCAACGGTCCGGCGTCCCACACCCACCGACCGGCATCCGGAGTTCTGACCCCGCTTGCCGATCTCCAGTCCGACGCCGTTACGCTCGTTGTGCTGTCCCGCGCCGATGAGACGAACTTTGCAGCGCTCCTCGGTAGCACTTGTGCGTCTTTCGCCGAGGTCATCGTTGTGCGCGACGCGCCAGCGTCAGAACCTGTCCGCGCCGATGGTGTGACCCTCCTTGATCGGCCGCTCGACGGCCACTTCGGCGCGCAGCGATCGGCGGCGCAGGCACTCGTCGCAACGCCTTGGGCCTTCCATCTCGACACCGACGAGACACTGCCGACGGAGACACTTCGGCGTCTCGGGCGGGTCGCACGCGCAGCGAGGGAGAGTGGCTTCGAGGCCGTTGGCCTGCCGCGCCGAAACTGGGTCGACGGCGCGTTGTCGGATCACTGGCCGGATACGCAGTATCGCCTTGTCCGCCAATCCGTCCGGTTTCCTGAGGCCGTTCACGAACGGCCGGATGCGTGTGCGACATGGTGGCGGACGACCGTCGATCTCGGTGGCCGGATCGATCATCACCTGACGGGCGGCCGGGTCAAAGAGCGTCATGCGCAATACCAACGTCTGGGACAGCATGGCGATCGCGCCGATGATGCGAACGCGCTCCTGCGGCCGTTTCGCGACGACTACGCCGCAGCGCCAATCAGACGGCCGTAGATTTCGAGGTAGCCGTCCGCCATTCGGTCCGCAGAAAACCGACGCTCGAAGGCGGCGCGGACCCGGTCGCGATCGAGTTTCAGTGCGGCGCGGAGTGCGTCGGGCAAGTCAGCCGGATCTGACACGACGTAGCCGCTGATCCCGTCCTCGATCAGTTCGGCGCTGGCACCTGCTGCTGTTGCGACCACCGGTGTGCCACAGGCCATCGCCTCAATCACGACCAGCCCAAACGGCTCCGGCCAATCGATCGGAAAGCAAAGCACCCCCGCCGAGCCGAGGAACGCCTGCTTCTGGCGGTCATCGACCGGGCCGACATATCGGGCGCGATCGCCCAGCAGCGGCTCAACCTCCCGCGCGAAGTAGGCGGGGTTGCCGATGTCGCGATTTCCAGCGAGGCGGATCGGAAGTTCTGCTGACTGCGCGGCGCGGATCGCACGATCGGGACCTTTCTGGTCGGTGAGCCTGCCGAGGAAGGCAACGTCGCCGTGAGCTCCGTCCCCGAGCCTGTAGCGATCCAGCGGGATGCCGTGGTGGACGACGCCTTTGATGTTTGCCGCAGGCGGCATGGCATCGGCTTGCGCTTGCGAGATCGCGGCGACAGGCAACTCGGGGAACGCGGTCAAAAAGTCCTGCCGGTCCGCTTCGTCGACGCGCCAGTGGATCGTCGTCAGCGACGGCATGGAGCGCCCGGTCATGACGGCTGCGTGCGCGAACTCCGTGTGAAAGTGGACGAGATCGAATGCATCCAGGCGACGGGCGACCTCACCGAGGAGCCGAGCCTCGCGGGCCGCGGCATAGCCGGGCGGCACATCACGGCAATGAGCGACCGGCGTACCGCAGGCGATCAGGTCTGCTCGCGTCTCAGATCCCTCGGCTGCGAACAGGGTCACGGTGTGGCCGCGCGCGACGAGGGTATCTGTCAGGTCGGCGACCACGCGTTCGGTGCCGCCGGCGAGCGTCGGCGGTGTGGCATAGATCACGGGTGCGACCTGGGCGATGCGCACGGTACGTTACGTCGGCTGAGCGAGGGCGGCAGGTGTCGGCTCCGCTCGGCTGACGCTTGGTGTGGCCGATTGCGGCGTTGACCACAGACGTTGCTCGAGCCGTTCGAGAAAGGACGCGATTGCGGCTGCTGCATCCGGATCGAACAGCCGGCGCTGTTGATCGAGATCGATGCCGCGGGCGTGGCCAATCGCATCGCGCCATTGCATCGGGCTCGCCGGCCAGGTGAGGTTTGCATGCGCGGCGCCGAGCCGGTCGAGTTCGCGTGCTTTTGCGACCTGCTCGTCGAAGTACCGCCATTCCGGAATGCAGAGAAACGGACGACCGACGCGGGCAATCTCGTGGACGGTGTTGTCGCCGGCTGACGCGATGACAACATCTGCGGCGGCGAGCCAGAGCAGCGGATCGTCGACCCACCCGAGTTCGGTAAGGTTGGCAAACTCCGTTTCATGACCTTCTCGCGAAACGGGGCCGATCGTGAACCAGTGCGCTTCCGGCCAGGCGCGAGCTGCCATCGTCAACGGCGCGAGCGGTGTACCTGCGCCGCCGCCGCCGGCCATTGCGACGACAACAGGCTGTGTCAGGTCGAGCCCCAACCGCGCGCGGGCTGCCTCCTTCGATCGCACCGGCTTGGTCGTGGTGCAAAGTCCGCCACTATAAAATGTCTTCGCGCGCGCCCACTTCGGATAGTCGGCCTGCTCAAGGTCCTCGTGGAAGGGCGCCACCATCGCGACGGCTGCCTGATAGGCGCCGGCATGACCCGGGTCATCGCGCGCGCCGTGCATACGAACTTTCACCGCCGGCACGGAGGCAAGGCGGGCATAGAGCACCCATTCGGCAGACACATCGACGAAGAACAGGCTCGGATTGGCATCGGCGAAGAACCGCGCGATCAGCCCGGCGTTCTCCCGAAGCCGTTCCGATCCAAGCGGCACGCAGTGAAAAACGTCCGGCGTCGTCTGGTCATGCAGGGCAGGCGATAGCGACGGATCACCGATCGCGTTCGGCAGCGCGATGATCTGGACGCGATCATCGGCAATGGTGCTGATCGCATCCGGATCGGCCGTCATGATCGTGATCGGCCGGTCGCCAAGATGCGCAAGAATGGCTTCTGCCCGCCGGATATGTCCGCGGCCCTGATGATGGACGAAAAAGCCGATGGGACGGTTGTGCTGCGGGCCACTCATGCGCTGCGCGCAAGCTGATCGTTGTCGGCTTGCAGTTGGTCGGACGTCAGCGCCGGCCGCGCTGAAGCGTCGTCTTCGGACGTAGCAAGTGTCAGGCGCCCCGCGCGCGCCTGCGCGATGGCCCAAGCCCGTTCGCCGGCCCAGTCGTGACCGGTCCAACCGGCAAAGCCGAAGTTAAAAAGCATGGGATGCGCGGTTGGCTCATGGCCAATATCGCTGCCGTCGGCAACGGTCGCGAGCGCTGCCGTCTGCACCGCATCGAACGCCGCGAGAAAGCCCGTGCTCGGCATCGGCATTCCGCGCGTGAACGTCGCGCGACCGAGCGCTTTGGCTGCTGCGAAGTACACCTCGGCCGGCAAGAGGCGGACGGTCTTGCCGAGTTCCGCCAGGCGCGCAGAGGCGGCCTCCGTGTGATCCTGATCGCGAGCAGCATCCCACTCATCATCCGACAGCGGGGG
>JBCBXS010000006.1:0-19098 GCA_039816475.1 Pseudomonadota bacterium
GTCCTCGTGTCGCTTCCGCTCGCCGCGGCGACGACCATCGAAGACGGCGTAGCGTCGCGCTTTAACCTCGAGATCATCTCGCGCGCGCCGCTGACGCTGATCGGCCGCCGCATTGTCCGCCTGCGCATCCCGGACCGCCGCTCGGTGCCGCAGGTCCTCGCAGCGCTTCGCCAGACGACCGACGTCACGGCACCGCAGCCGAACTTCGTGTACTACAAGCAGGGCGACGGTGCTGCGAAGCCGAGCTTCCCCATGCAATACGCCCTCGACAAGCTCGGCGCGCTTGATGCGCACGATCTGGCCAAGGGGACCGGCGCGGTCATCGCTGTGATCGACAGCGGGATCGACAAAACGCACGGCGACTTGAAAGGCCGCGTGATCGCCGACCTCGATACCGTCGCAGCCGACGCGCGGAAACCTCGCGATCCGAAGGACGAACTGTCCGACTCCCACGGCACCGGCGTCGCTGGCGTCATCGCGGCCGATGGCGTTACGAGGGGTATCGCCCCGGCGGCGAAGCTGCTGAACGCCCGCGCGTTCGTCCGGCGGAAGGGCAAATCAAAGACGACGGCGCTGTCGACCACATTCCGCGTCCTCTCATCGCTCGACTGGTCGATCGGCGAGGGCGCGCGCGTGCTCAACATGTCGTTCGTCGGGCCGAAGGATGGCTTTGTCGCCGAGGCCGTGAAGGCTGCGCAAGCGAAACGTGCGATCCTCGTCGCCGCCGCCGGTAATAACGGACCGAAGGCGAAGCCCGCGTATCCGGCAGCCTACCCCGGCGTACTCGCGGTGACCGCGACAGATGCAGGCGACGCGCTCTACACCAAAGCGAACAACGGCGGCTATGTCGCGTTCGCAGCGCCCGGCGTGGACGTCTTTGTCCCATCATTGAAGAACGCTTTCCGCGTCGAGAGCGGCACGTCGTTCGCCGCCGCCTATGTGTCGGGCATCCTCGCGTTGATGCTCGAGCGCCAGCCGGACCTCACCGGTGCCGAGGCGCGCGCCGTGCTCGAAGAGACCGCGCTCGATCTCGGAAAGCCTGGGCACGATCCGCTCTATGGCGCCGGTCGGGTCAGCGCCGCGAAGGCACTTGCCGAGCTCGATGCCATCCGCAAGCGCGTTGCGACCTTGTCCTCGGGCGACTAGATCGGGGCCGCTTTCGATGCTCGGCGGTAGGCTCGACGATCGTGCTCACGTAGTCTCCGCGGGGAGGGGTTGGGGCCCCAACCGACGCGGAGGTGACGATGACAGACGCAGGCCAATGGCTCGGGATCTTTCCCGCCGTGACGACGAAGTTCACCGACGCCGATGCCCTCGATCACGACGAGATGGCGCGCTGCTTCCAGCTTCAGATCGACGCCGGTGTCGACGGTCTCATCGTCTGCGGGTCACTCGGCGAAGCCTCAACACTGACGCCTGACGAAAAGCTCGAAGTTCTGAAATCAGCGATCTCAGTCGCGGGCGGCCGCCCCGTCCTGCTGACCGTGAGCGAGGGCGCGACGCGCGATGCGGCAGCTCTTGCCGAGGCCGGCGCGAAGGCCGGTGCAAGCGGACTGATGGTGCTGCCCGGCCTGCCGTACAAGTCCGAGCCGCATGAGACGATCGCGCATTACACAACGGTTGCGCGCGCAGCCGGACTCCCGGTGATGATCTATAACAATCCGCCCGCTTACGGTGTCGATATCACGCCTGCGATGCTGGCCGAGATGGCCGACGAGCCACTGTTCACGAGCGTTAAGGAGAGCTCCGACGACGTCCGCCGGATCACCGAGATCGCGAACCTCACCGGCGACCGCTATGCGGTCTTTACCGGGGTCGATAACCTCGCGCTTGAGAGCTTTGCCATGGGCGCGGTCGGTTGGGTCGCCGGGCTTGTCTGCGCTTTCCCGGACGAAACCGTCGCGATCTGGAAGCTCCACCAGGCCGGACGGCACGACGAAGCGCTCGCGATCTATCGCTGGTTCCGGCCACTGCTGGATGTCGATGTGTCGGCGCGGCTCGTCCAGAATATCAAGCTTGTTGAAGCGCTGGTGATTGGCAGCAACGATCGCTGCCGTGCGCCGCGCCTCGCGCTTGCAGGTGCCGAACGCCAGCGCATCACCGGGATCGTCGAACGCGCCGTGGCGAACCGGCCTGAACTTCCGAGGTTGTCATGAAACGCTGCCAGTCGCAGGCAGCCGGCTAAGCGGCCACCGCTGCCTCGCGGCCTTCCTCGACGGCGTGACACGCAACAATGGCCGAACCTTCAGCGCGCGGGACTGGCGTCTCAGTCCGGCACCGCTCATTTGCGAGCGGACACCGCGGATGGAACGCACAGCCCGATGGCGGACTGATCGGGTTTGGGATTTCGCCTTCGATGACAGGACGCGTTCGTCCACTCATTGCGAGGTCCGGCACGGCGTCCAGAAGCATGCGCGTGTAGGGGTGCTGCGGTGCGCGGAACAGCGTCCGCGAGGGCGCGATCTCGACGAGGCGGCCGAGGTACATGACGCCGATGCGTGTTGCCATGTGACGGACGACGGCAAGGTTGTGCGAGATAAAGAGATACGTGAGGCCGAACTCGTCCTGTAGATCGCGCATGAGGTTCAGGATCTGCGCTTGCACGGAAACATCGAGCGCGCTCGTCGGCTCATCGCAGACGAGAAACTCGGGCTTCGATGAGAGCGCGCGCGCAATGCAGATACGTTGGCGTTGCCCGCCCGAGAACTCATGCGGAAACTTTTCAGCGTCACTTGGATCAAGCCCGACCGTTCGCAGGAGCTGGCCCACCTGATCGGTAATGTCCTGCTCAGTCTCGTACAGATTAAACGCGCGGATCGGATCGGAGATAATGCGGCCAACGCGCCAGCGCGGATTGAGGCTCGCGAACGGGTCCTGGAAGATCATCTGGATGCGGCGACGCAGTGCGCGCATCTCCTGCGCCTCGGACCGCGGCCACATCGACGTGCCGTGGATTTTGACCGTGCCATCCGTCGGTGGCAGCAGGCCAACAAGCATTTTGGCGACGGTCGATTTCCCGCTGCCGGACTCGCCGACGAGCGCGAAGGTCTCGCGTGCCTGAATGTCGAATGAGACGTCCTGCGTTGCCTTCAGGAGCTTGCGTTCCTCGCCTTCGAGCACGCGGTTGAGCCAAGGCTTCGAGACGTCGAACGTGCGGCTGAGCCCGCGGACCTCGACGAGCGTTTCCGGTGTCTTCGGATCGGCGTCAGCTCTCATGCCGTGCCTCGTTCAACAAGCCAGCACGCAGCGCGGCTGTGTTCGGCTTCGCGAAGCTCGGGCCGCTCGCTTCGGCACCGCGCAAAGACATCGGGGCAGCGCGGGTGGAACGCGCAGCCGCTCGGCATCGCGTTCAGTCGCGGCATCGCTCCGGGGATCTGATTGAGCCGATCGGCATCGGTCTCGAGCGTTGGGATCGAGCCCATCAAGCCACGCGTATAGGGATGCGCTGGGCCGTGGATGACATCGCGAACCGGACCGATCTCGGCGATGCGACCGGCGTACATCACCGCGACCCGATCGGCTGTCTCGGCGATCACACCCATATCGTGCGTAATCAGCATGACCGCAGTCCCGCGCTCGTGGCAGAGCCGCTTGAGCAGCGCGATAATCTGCGCCTGGATCGACACATCGAGCGCAGTCGTCGGCTCGTCAGCGATGATCAGCTCGGGTTCGGCAGCGAGTGCCAGCGCCAGGACCACACGCTGACGCATGCCGCCTGAGAACTCGTGTGGATAGCTGTCGATGCGGGCTTCAGCGCCCTGAATACCGACCTCATTGAGAAGTCCGATCGCGCGGGCACGCGCATCGTCGTCGCTGACGTTGCGATGTGTCTGGATCGTCTCGACGATCTGTCGACCGACTTGATAGAGCGGGTTCAGGCTCGTCAGCGGGTCCTGGAACACCATGCCGATCCGGCGGCCCCGCACATCGCGCATTGCCTCGCGACTGATGTTGTCGATGCGCTCGCCGTGCAGATAGACCTCGCCGGCAGCGATCCGTCCCGGCGGCTCGAGCAGACCGATGACGGCCGAGCCTGTCATCGACTTGCCGGCACCTGACTCACCGACCACACCGAGCACTTCGCCGGGCGAGATGTCGAAGCTGATGCCGTTGACCGCCGTCAGTGTTCCGCGGCGGGTTGGAAATTCGACGACGAGATCGCGGACGGACAGCGCCGGTGTCGTGCGAGCCGCGGGCGTGTCCGTCGCGGTCTCAGCCTGCCCCTCGGAGACCATGGCATCTGTTGCGGTCATCGGAGCCTCGGGTTCAGTGCGTCGCGCAGCCAGTCGCCCAGCAGATTGACCGCGAGGACGAAGATTGCGAGCGCGATGCCGGGAAAGATCGTGATCCACCACTCGCCGGAGAACAGGAAGTCGTTGCCGATCCGGATGAGTGTTCCAAGCGAGGGCTGCGTTGGCGGGATGCCGACACCGAGGAACGACAGTGTCGCCTCGGTGATAACGGCGAGTGCAAGATTGATCGTGGCGATAACGAGCACGGGACCCATCACGTTCGGCAGCACCTGGCGCAACATGATGATCGGCGCGGGAATGCCAATGAGGCGGGCTGCCTGGACGTATTCCTTGTTGCGCTCGACCAGCGTCGACGATCGGACGGTCCGCGCGTACTGCACCCAGAACGAAAGGCCGATCGAGAGGACGAGCACCGAAAAGGCGGTGCGTTCCTTGTCGACCGTTCCGATCAAGCCGGTTGCAACGCCGTCGATCAGCAGCGCGATCAGGATCGCCGGGAACGTCAGCTGCACATCGGCAACGCGCATAATCACACTGTCGACGAAGCCGCCGACGTAACCTGCGAGCAGGCCGAGAATGATGCCGATGGCCGCGGCCAGCAACACACTCGCGATGCCGACCGACAACGAGATGCGCGCGCCGTACATGATCGCTGAGAGCACATCGCGGCCCTGGTCGTCGGTGCCGAGCAGAAACCGCGGATCGCCTTCGGCCATCCAAACGGGCGGCAGGCGCGCATCGAGCAGGCTGACCTTTGCAAGGTCGAACGGATCGTGCGGCGCGATCAATGGCGCGAAGACGGCTGCGAGGACGAACATCAGCGTGATCGCAGCGGCAATCATCGTCACCCACGACCGACTGAACGAGTAGGCGATGTCGCTTTCGGCTGCGCGACGCGTCGTGTCGCGAAGGCGTGCCAGCATACCGGGTGCCTGCGCGGCAGGCCGTTCGGCTGGTTCGATGTCGCGATGCTCGATGTCAGCCATCGGCGGAGGTCCCCGGCTGCGGCAGCACGACTGGTCGAATGACCCTGATCATGAACCTGAACGGAGCGGCGTTCTTCATTACGCGCCCCCGCCGATTTTGATGCGCGGGTCGACGACGACGTAGAGGATGTCGACCACCAGATTAATCACGACGAACAGGAACGCGATCATGATGAGGTACGTCGACATGATCGGTATATCGACGTTGTCGACGGCCTGCAGGAACATCTGACCCATGCCCGGCCACTGGAACACGCTCTCGGTGATAATCGCGAACGCGATGATGGAGCCGAGCTGAAGGCCAGTGATCGTGATGACCGGGACCAGCGTGTTCTTCAGCGCGTGCCCGAAGTTGATGGCGCGATCGGTGAGCCCTCGGGCGCGTGCAAACTTGATGTAGTCGGCTCGCAAGACCTCGAGCATTTCAGACCGCACCAGACGCATGATCAGCGTCATCTGGAACAGGCCGAGCGTAATCGACGGTAGGATCAGCGCCTTCAGCCCCGATGTCGTGAGAAGCCCGGTCGTCCAAAAGCCGAGATCAACGACCTCGCCGCGCCCGAACGAGGGCAGCACCTGCAGGTTCACCGCGAAGATGAAGATCAGAAGGATGCCGATCAGGAACGTCGGCAGCGAGATGCCGATGAGTGAGATCGTAAGGAACAGTTTCGACAGCCAACTCTCGCGGCGAATGCCGGTGTAGACGCCCATCGGGATCCCGACGAGGACTGCGAACAGTGCCGACACAAGAGAGAGCTCAAGCGTTGCCGGAAGGCGTTCTGCGAAGAGCTCGGTGACCGGCGTCTTCAGCTGATACGAGACGCCGAAGTCGAGGTTCACGACATTCCAGACGTAGCGCAGGAATTGCGTGAGGATCGGGTCGTTCAGCCCCAGCCGCTCGCGAAGTGCCTCGCGCTGCTCAGGCGTCGTTTCGATCCCGACCATCTGGTTCACGGGATCGCCGACGAAGCGGAACATCAGGAATGCGATCAGTGCGACCGCAAACATGACGAGGATCGACTGCAGAAGCCGCCGGATGATGAATGCTGCCATACGGTCCGGTCTTGATTTTTGCCTAAGGTGTCTAAGTCGGTCCGCCGTGCCACGGGCGGCGCGGCTCGCGCATTCTGAACGCTGACAAAGGCGAGCCTGAAAAACGAAGGCCGCCGGTGTTCCTCCGGCGGCCCTGGTGTCGTTGGCTCAGTGGCTTACTTTACTTTCACCCACTTGAACTTGAAGGCGTTGTCCGCGCGCTGCGTGACCTCGACCTTGTTCGAGACGCCCCACGAGACCGCCTGCTGGTGCAGCGGGATGTGAGCCACTTCCTTGGTCGTTAGCTTGTAAGCTTCGGCGATCAACGCATCGCGCTTGTCGGCGTCGTTTTCGACGAGGATCTTCGCCGTTAGCTCGTCGACCTCCTTGTTGCAGTAGCCGCCGAGGTTGAACGGTCCGCCTGCGCCCTTGTCGTCGCGGCAGCCGTGCAGGTTGTGCAGCACGTTCCAGCTGTCGAACGAACCGGGCGTCCAGCCGAGCAGATAGAACGAGGTATTGTAGTTCCCGGACGCGAGGACCTTGGCGAAGTACTTCGCTTTCGGCTGCGCATTCAGGTTCACCTTGATCCCAACGCGGGCGAGATAGGCGACGACAGCCTGACAGATCGCCTCGTCATTGACGTAGCGGTTGTTCGGGCAGTCCATGCCGACACTGAAGCCGTCCGCGTAGCCGGCGTCTGCCAGCAGCTTCTTCGCACCTTCAGGGTTGTACTGAAGCCGCTCGATGCCATCACCCTTCGTAAACAGGAACGGCGAGATCATCATCGCAGCCGGCGTCGACAGGCCGCGCATGACCTTCTTCTTGATCGTCTCGATATCAATCGCGTGATAGAACGCCTGGCGTACGCGGATGTCCTTGAACGGGTTCTTGCCCTTCACATCCGAGAACAGAAGCTCGTCGCGGCGCTGATCCATTCCGAGGAAGATCGTCCGCAGCTCAGGACCTGCGAGCACTTCCGTGTTCGCGTTAGACTTCACCCGCGGCTGGTCCTGGACCGGCACGGGATAGACCATATCGAGTTCGCCCGAGAGCAGAGCTGCGACGCGCGTGGCATCCGATGCGATCGGGGTGAATTCGACGCGGGTCAGGTTGTGCTCGACCTCGCCCCAGTAGCCGCCGTTCGCCTCGAAGACAGTTTTAACGTCCGGCTGGTGGCTGACGATCTTAAACGGGCCTGTGCCGTTGGCATTGAGCGCGGCGAAGTTTGCCGTCGTATCGGACGCGGACGTGACCTTCACGGCGTTGTTCGCCTCGGTCCACTCCTTGTCCATGATGCCCCACGTCTCCCACTCGTAGTGCAGGATCGGGTTTGGCTTCGAGAGGATGACGTCGACGGTGTGATCGTCGACTTTGACGAACTTCGCGTCGGCCGGGATGCGGGTCTTGAGGTCAGAGCCTTCTGAACGGACACGGTCAGCCGAGAAGATGACGTCGTCGGCGGTGAAGTCGTTTCCGTTGTGGAACTTCACGCCCTTGCGCAGGAAGAAGCGCCAACGCGTCGGCTCAACGATTTCCCAACGCTCTGCGAGGCCCGGGACGATCTTCAAGTTCTCGTCGCGCGTCGTCAGGCCTTCGTACACGTTCCCGAGGATGTGCAGGGTGAAGGTCTCATTGAGCGAGTACTGATCGAGATTTTTCAATGCGCCCTGGAACGCATACTTGAATGTCTTGGCTTCCGCGGCGGCAAGCGACAAGGACAGCGCGGCAACCGCGCCGATGACGGACAGGCCTCGTCTCATACACCCGTTTCCTTCTTATTCGAACTAAGCGGCCGGCGCCGCTGCGACCATGTCAATGCTCGCAGGTGCTACTATTGAACGAATGCCAACACCGGTCCAGTCGCAGCCTCAGTAAACAGGAAACGGATGCGCATGTCCTGCTGAAACGAGCGCCATCTCTGCTTCGAAAGCGATCATGCCGCCTGCGGAGAAAGAAGCGCCGACCTTGTCTTGTAGCCGGCGGCCGTTTCGGCGATCCGTCATCTCACATCGGCGAACCCAACCGCACCGCACGCGAGAGACGGTGTTCCCTGGAAGCCCGAAGAGTTCTGGACGTTCACGCGCGAAATCGGCACCGCAAGGTGCTGAAATGCTGACTTGCACCAGTCGTTGCGAGGAGAACGGTCAGGCAGCCGACGTCGGAAGCGGGACGCCCGCTTTGGCGAACGCGTCGCTTTGGCGGGCTGCAACTTCGTCCGCCTGGAAGCCTTCGATCTGATCGTTAAACATACGGAACCAATTGTGCTTCGCATCGAGGTGCAGAAACACGCCGCCGAGGCCGATCGCCGCCCGATCCATGAAGACGAACTCGCGCGGGATCTTCACAGGCCCCTTCTCCTTCAGGATTTTGTGGACCGTGAAGGCTTCCTTCCGGCCGTAGTCACCGGGCGCTGTGTCTTCTGCGATCGTGCGCTCGCGATCGTCGAGCAGGGGACCGTAGATAAAGCGAGCCCAGATCGACATTGCATCGATGATGTCGTTCGTCAGCCCTTCGAAGCCCCAGCTCTCGTAAGCGTGGACGACCCGTTCTCGATCCTCCTCAAGCAGTCCGGTGTAGAGGTCGATCACGCCCTGGACGAACGCCGGCGCGAAGGTGCGGATGCAGCCGTAGTCGAGCAGATTGAGCCCCTGCGGCCGGCCGTCGTCGTCACTGAAGATCGTGTAGTTGCCGAGATGCGGGTCGCCGTGGATGACGCCGTAGTGCGAAAACGGATACCACCACGCCTTGAAGAGCGACGACGCAATCCTGTTACGATCCTCAAGCGAAGCTTCCTTGTAGGTCATCAACCTCTGCCCCTCGAGCCACGACATGGTCAGCAGTCGCGTCGACGACAGCTCGGGATGCGTTGAGGGGACGCGGACCGATGGCTCGTCACGGAGGATCTCGCCATAGAGCGCGGTGTGCTTCAGCTCGAGCTTGTAATCGAGTTCCTCGCGAAGGCGCGTCGCGATCTCCCGGAACATCTCGCTCGTGTCGACCGCCGGGTTCATCCGACCGTGGACCGAGAAGATCACGCCGAGCTGGTTGAGGTCTGCTTCGACCGCCGATTGCATGTCCGGATACTGGAGTTTGCAGGCAAGCGCTTCGCCGTCATGCGAAACCGCGCGATGGACCTGGCCGAGGGAGGCTGACGCTGCAGCCGTCGTGTCGAAGCTCTGAAACTTCTGCCGCCAGTCGGGACCAAGCTCTGCCACCATACGACGCTTGACGAAAGCAGGCCCCATGGGCGGTGCATCGGACTGGAGCTGGGCAAGTTCGCGAGCGTATTCCGCCGGAAGGGCCTCGGGGATTGTCGAGAGCAGTTGCGCGACCTTCATCAGGGGCCCCTTCAGGCCACCGAGCGCTTTGGCAAGCGCTGCTGCTTCCTTGGCATCATCGGTTTGCAGGCCGAACAGACGCTGGCTCGCGACACGGGCCGCCACGCCACCCACCTGGCCGCCAACGCGAACATACCGGCGCGCGCGCGCACTCAGACGATTGTCTTCGGTGGTCATGATCGCCTTCTCTATCCCGCTCTCGCCCGTTCGATACGCACGCGGCCTGCCCAATCGATCAGCGGGGGCGAGCGCTCTTCACCGGTGTCCCGTAAATGACTATTCAACGCCCTGATGGAAAGGTTCAAAACCGAAAGGCGCGCCGCTTGGCCGCGTACGGTTGAGAGGCAGGCGATCTGACAATGGCCGAGATGCATTACAACTTGAGCGGCCGGCGCATCTGGGTCGCGGGCCATCGCGGCATGGTCGGATCGGCGACGTCCCGGGCGCTGAAGGCACGTGGCGATTGTAAGGTGCTCGAAGTCGGCCGCGAGACGCTCGATTTGTTGGATGGCGCCGCCGTCAGAGATTGGCTTAAGCGCGAGAAGCCCGACGCGATTGTCGTCGCGGCCGCCAAGGTCGGCGGCATCCTCGCCAACGCCACCTACCCGGCGACGTTCCTCTACGACAACCTGATGATCGAGGCGAACGTCATTGACGGGGCCCACCGCGCGGACGTCGACCGGCTCCTGTTTCTCGGCTCAACGTGCATCTACCCCAAACTCGCGCCTCAGCCGATCCCGGAGAGTGCATTGCTGACCGGGCCGCTCGAGCCAACGAACGATGCCTACGCGATCGCAAAGATTGCCGGCATCAAACTCTGTCAGGCCTACCGGGCGCAGTACGGGCGCGATTACATCTCGGCGATGCCCACCAATCTCTATGGACCGGGCGACAACTTTGACCTTGAGACCAGCCACGTTCTCCCGGCACTCATCGCCAAGTTCCATGCCGCGAAGCGTGATGGGTCTGCAGTCACCCTCTGGGGCAGCGGGACTGCGCTGCGCGAGTTCCTGCATGCCGATGACCTCGCCAGCGCGCTCGTGTTTCTGCTCGAGACGTATTCGGACGCCGAGCACATCAACGTCGGCACTGGCAAGGACCTGACGATTGCAGAGTTTGCGAAGAAGGTCGCCACCGTCGTCGGCTACGATGCCGAGATCTTGTTCGATGCGTCCAAGCCAGATGGCACGCCGCGCAAGTGCACCGACACCCGCAAGCTGAACGCGCTCGGCTGGCAGCCTTCGATCCCGCTCGATGAAGGCCTCGCCATGACGTACCGCTGGTATCTCGAAAACGTCGTAACCGATACGGCCTGAGACGCGTGACAACTCACGTCGCGCGATGTTTCCGCAGGAACGCTGCAAACGCCTTCAGCGTCCTGCTGCTGACGTGATGCTCGATCCCTTCAGCGTCGGCATCCGCCGTTTCAGGGTCAACGCCGATCGCGATGAGAAAGTCGCGAACTGCCGCATGTCGCGCCTTCGCCATCTCTGCCAGTTCGGCACCCGACTTGGTCAGGAAGATCGCGCGATACGGCTCACTGCGGACGTAACCCTCGCGCGCAAGCCGCTGGATGGTGTTGTTCACCGTCGCAGGTGTCACGCCCAGCCGCTCTGAAAGATCGACGGCGCGCGCTTCACCACGGGTCTCGATGAGTTCGGCGATTAGCTCGACATAGTCTTCAGCCAGCTCGCGCTGATGCGCCTCGCGTACGCGTTGGTGTTTCGCGGCGGAACGCGCGATCTCGTCGGGGTCGACAGTGCCCGCTGGCGGCGTCGGCATCTCAGAATCGTTCATCGCAACCCGGCAAAAGCGCCGCACCACCGGAAATCGGCAAGCACAGCTGATCGATTAAGGCGTCTTGTGCGTTGCAATGGCATACACGCTGGAGTTAGCCTAGACTAACTTTTACAGGTTCAACAAACTTAGAGGGTCGACGATGACGATCTGGCGTCGTTTCGCTCAGACTATTCGTGGGCACCGGAGACGGGCTTCGGGCGCGCCGCGAGCTTTGATTGCGGTGGCCTTGGCCGTTCTCGCGCTCGCCCCGATCTCGAACGCAGCATCTGCGAAGAAGTTTACCGCCGTCACGACGTTCACGGTGCTGCAGGACATGGCCCAGCGCGTTGCCGGCGACGCAGCCGATGTCCTCTCGATCACCAAGCCCGGTGCCGAGATCCACGACTACCAGCCGACACCGCGCGATATCGTGAAAGTCGATCGCGCCGATCTCGTCTTCTGGAACGGGCTCAATCTCGAACGCTGGTTCGAGCGCTTCTTCGCGCGCGTCCGCGATAAGCCGAGCGTGATCGTCTCGAAGGGCGTGACCCCGATCGGAATTGCAAAAGGCCCCTACAGCGGGAAGCCGAACCCGCACGCGTGGATGTCGCCGTCGAACGCAAAGATCTACGTCCGCAACATCCGTGATGCGTTCATGAAATACGACCCGAACAACGCGGAGACGTACAAGCGAAACGCCGAGGCCTACATCGGGGAGATCGACGCCATTGACGCACCGATCCGCGAAAAGCTCGCGCGGATCCCGAAAGACAAACGCTGGCTCGTAACCTCGGAAGGCGCGTTCAGCTATCTCGCCCGCGACTACGGCCTGAAGGAACTCTACCTCTGGCCGATCAACGCCGACGCACAGGGTACGCCGCAGCAGGTCCGCAACGTGATCGACACGGTGCGCGCTCATGCGATCCCCGTCGTGTTCAGCGAAAGCACCGTCTCCGATAAGCCCGCCCGCCAGGTCGCGAAGGAAACCGGCGCGCGCTACGGCGGCGTCCTTTATGTAGATTCGCTCAGCGCCGACGGCGGGCCCGTCCCGACCTATCTCGATCTGCTGCGAACGACGGTCAGCACCATCGCCGATGGGTTTGCCAGCTCATGACGCTTCACGAACGCAACGGCAGCGCTCAAACGGGCGACGTAGATGGCGCGCCTCGCACTGCCGGTGCCCCGAACCATCCTGCGATCGAAGTCACCGGTGTCACGGTCACGTATCCCAACGGCCTGACTGCGATGCGCGATGCCTCGTTCACTCTGCCGCACGGCACGATCTGCGGACTCGTCGGCGTCAACGGCAGCGGGAAGTCCACGCTGTTCCGCGCGATCATGGGGTTTGTCACACCGCGCAGCGGGACGGTCCGGATTGACGGCCAACCTGTGCCGGACGCAATGCGCGACAACCGCGTTGCCTACGTTCCGCAATCGGAAAACGTCGACTGGAACTTTCCTGTCCTCGTCAAGGACGTGGTGATGATGGGCCGATACGGGCGCATGGGGCTTATGCGGATCCCGTCATCGCGCGACCGCGAGATCGTCCAGGCCGCGCTCGAACAAGTCGACATGGGTGCTTACCGCAACCGGCAGATTGGGGAGCTGTCAGGCGGACAGAAGAAGCGTGTGTTTCTTGCCAGAGCGCTGGCTCAGGAGAGCCGCGTCATCCTCCTCGACGAGCCCTTCACCGGCGTCGATGTCAAAACCGAAAGCGCGATCATCGAGTTGCTGATGGAGCTGCGCACGAGCGGCCATGTCATGCTCGTCTCGACCCATAACCTCGGGAGCGTTCCGGACTTCTGCGATCAGGTCATCCTCGTGAAGGGTACGGTCATCGCCGCCGGGCCGACGGCGAACACGTTCACGGAAACCAATCTCGAAGCAGCCTTCGGCGGTGTGCTCCGCCAGTTCCGGCTCGGCGGCGCAGACCTGCACGACGACGACGATCTTCGCGGCGTCACCGTGCTCACCGACGATGAACGCCCCGTCGTCTTCTACGGCACGGCCGGCTCAGGTCAGATGCCGCGCCATCGGCAAGTTGACGAGGCGGACGCAGAAGACCTTCCCTCCGGCGAGGGCGAGGGCGAGCCATCCAAGCAAAAGCCGCCACCTGAGAAAGAGCCGAGCCGGTGATCAGCGAGCTGCTCGTCCCGTTCCAGTACGACTACATGGTCAAAGCCATGTGGGTGGCCGCGCTCGTCGGCAGCCTTTGCGCGTTCCTGTCCTGTTATTTGATGCTCAAGGGCTGGTCTTTGATGGGCGACGCGCTCGCCCACGCGATCGTGCCAGGGGTCGCAGCCTCCTACCTCCTCAAGCTGCCCTACGCGGCCGGCGCCTTTTTCGCCGGGCTGCTTGCAGCGCTCGGGATGGCCTTCATTCGCCAGCAATCAAAGCTCCGCGAAGACGCGGTCATCGGGCTCGTGTTCACCACGTTCTTTGCCGCAGGGCTCCTGATCGTCTCGATCTACCCGACAGCGGTGAGCGTCCAGACGATTGTGCTCGGCAACATTCTCGCGATCTCCGACAGCGACGCACTTCAGGTCGTCATCATCGCGGTCGTCTCACTGTCAATTCTGTTGGTGCTCTGGCGCGATCTGGTTGCTGTGTTCTTCGATGAGCATCACGCGCGATCGATCGGCCTTCCGGTGACACGCCTCAAGGTCATCTTCTTCACGCTGCTCGCAGCCTCGACCGTAGCAGCCCTGCAGACGGTGGGCGCATTGCTCGTCATCGCGATGGTCGTGACACCGGGCGCGACGGCCTACCTCCTGACCGACCGCTTCGGACGACTAATCGTGATCGCCGTCGCGATCGGCACGGCGACGAGCTTCATCGGCGCCTATCTGAGCTACTTCCTCGATGGCGCGACTGGCGGCGTCATCGTTGTCCTGCAGACACTCGGCTTCCTTGCAGCGTTCCTGTTCGCGCCGAAACACGGTTGGTTCGCGCGGCGATCGGCCGAGCGCCAGGCCCGTACTGACGAACACCTTCGCCACGCAGCCGATAAGACCGGCTCCGCGACCGCGCAGGCAGGCCTCTAATGAGCTGGCTCACATCATTCTTTCTCGAGCCGCTTCAGTACGAAGTCATGCAGCAGGCGATGCTGATCGCTGTCCTGGTCTGTGCGACCTGCGCGGTGCTCTCCTGCTATCTCGTCCTGAAGGGCTGGTCGCTGATGGGCGACGCGGTCTCCCATGCGGTTCTGCCGGGCATCGTTCTCGCCTATGTCGCAGGCCTGCCGCTTGCCATCGGCGCTTTCGCGGCGGGACTGTTCTGTGCACTCGCGACGGGCTTCCTTAAAGACAACAGCCGCGTGAAAGAGGACACCGTCATGGGCGTGGTGTTCTCCGGGCTCTTTGCCCTCGGCATCGTGCTTTACACGAAGGTCGAGACTGACCAGCACCTCGATCACATCCTGTTCGGCAACCTTCTCGGCGTGCGCCCCTCTGAGATGATTGAGATGGCGATCACCGCCGTCATCGTGCTGGCCGTTGTGCTGATCAAGCGCCGCGATCTACTGCTCTACTGCTTCGATCCCGATCACGCGCGGACGATCAACCTGCCTGTCAAATGGCTGCACTACGGCCTGCTCATCCTGCTGTCGCTCACGATTGTTGCGTCCATCCGCGCGGTCGGAATTATCCTCGTGGTCGCGATGCTGATAGCACCGGGCGCCATCGGGTATCTGGTGACGTCGCGGTTCGACAAGATGCTTGCCATCGCCGTTGCGTCGGCGACGATCTCGGCGGTGATCGGCACACTCTGGTCGTTCCAAATCGACGCTGCGACCGGGCCCGCGATCATTCTGGTGCAAGCTGCGCTGTTCGCCGTCGCTTTCGCCATCAGTCAGCGCCGAAGAAGCGCGCCGCAGGCTTAACGCTTCCGACGCCGT
Source organism: Pseudomonadota bacterium (assembly GCA_039816475.1). Taxonomy (GTDB): domain Bacteria; phylum Pseudomonadota; class Alphaproteobacteria; order Rhizobiales; family Hyphomicrobiaceae; genus JBCBWG01. Next base: position 15,284 of record JBCBXS010000006.1, read on the forward strand.
CAGATCGTCTTCACGCCTTCGGTTTCGCAAGACACAGTTAGGCTCGCCGCTGCGCTAACGTCCTCGGTACACGTCTCACTGACAGCGCTCCGCGCACGCTCAATTGTACACCGCGCAAACGACGTTCGGCGCCGAGCCGCGCGTCGCGAACCGGTCACATTCGTCGTCTTCCGTTCCGTTGACGGCCCGCCGTGGGGATGGAGCGGCCGTCATGCCTGCGCGTACACCCGCTCGAGGACGCCCATGACCGACGCCGCCACAAGCGATACGCCGTCACCTTCGACGACGGCTTCCACCCCGGACACACACACTTCCTCGGAAGGTCAATCGCAGCGCCGCGACCGCGCCGTGACGTCCAATGACACCGAAGCGGCCGCTCTCCCCGAGCCGCAAGGGCCAGCTTTTATTTCGATGTCGCCGGACTTCTCGAACGACACCGTTGCCGCGTTGGCCGCCGTCTTTGCAAACGACGACGAGAAGATGAGCGCGTCCGACACGCCGAGCATTCCGCCGGTCGGCACGTCGGTCGAGATCACGAAGCAGTCGCGCGAGACGATGCGCCGTGGAGACGGCGCGGGAGCACTTTCGCCGATCGTGTTGGCGGCTCAGGCGGCCCGATCGCTGGCCGATGCGCCAGAGCCAAGCCCCGCCGCCCCAACGCAGACCAGCGTTCTTCCAACCGAAGAAGCGAGCGTCGAAGTTGTCGTTGCTGACGAGGCGCCTGGCCTCGATCCTGACAACGCCAGCGAGACTGCCGAGCCGGTCTGCGCGCCAGCCAGCGCGGCCGACCACACAGAAAAGACCGCCGCACCGGCGGGCGCCTCAGGCAAGCAGCAGCACAGCTCCGACGTACCCCTCCCTCTCGATCGCCGCATCGCAATCGTTGCCGCCGGCCTTGAAGCGCCCGAACGCGCCCCGGACGCGACGGAGGCAGCGGCGGCGCCGAAGAACGAGACCGCACGGAACTTGAAGCGCGTTGCAGAAATCCTGCCCGAGCCGCAGGACGCCGCCGCAGCTCTGAACCGTGACGAACTGCGCAACCTCCGCGATCGCCTCCAGAGCCGCGTCGCGCACCAGACCGATGACGCAGGTCGCATGATCGGCGCGATCCGACCGACGCCGCATCACCTGCTCGATACCGAACAACCGCAGGACGCCCACCCCGAGCCAACCGCGCAGCCCCAACACGAAACGGAAGCGCCGGCACCTCAACATCCACCGCACCCCCCGAAGCCGCCGCAACTGAGCCGCGCGCTGACGGAGGCGCGCACGACCGTCCCCGAGGCCTATCGCCAGCCGAACGTCGTCCGTCACTGGGCGGAGGAAGGGGCGGCGCCGCCGCGTCAGCCTGTTGGTCTCGGCGAGCGGTTCTACGAGTGGGTCTCGCAGTTTATGCCGTCCGGTGACCGGTCCGCGATGCCCTTCATGTTCGGGTTTGCGGCCGCCACTGCGCTGACGGTCGGGGCGTGGTTCGTCGCCGGCGCGCCGGACCGAACCGCCTGGCCGGGCGGTGCGATTGCATCGACGGCGCAGGGGCCAGTCTCAACCGGCGGTCTGGTTGGCGCTGCGAACCTGCAGGCCACCAGCGCCGGAGCCGCTCAGACCCAGCAAGCGGCAGCGCTGCTCGATCTCGAACCTGCCTTTCGCGTCGAGACCGTTTCGCCGTCAGGCCGCGCTGCCGAAGGGATCGGCATCGATCAGGCCATCCTCAGTGCGACCACGCTCTCAGGAACAGACGACGATCTGGCAGAACGCCGGTTCTGGCTCCGCCATGCCGTTGCACTGATGACAGCAGACCCGCGTCTGGCACCCGTCCTCCGCGAGCTTGGCAAGACCTACGCGCAGGACCAGCGTGAGCTAGGCAATGACCGCCGGGCCCGCGCGCTGTGGCAACTTGCAGCCGCGCGTGGAGATCGCCGCGCGCTCTGTCTGCTCGCAGAGGCGATGCGGAAAGCAGCCGGCAGAGCCGGCACGGCCGGCGGACTTGCGTCAGCTGAGGCCTACCAACTTCGCGCCGGGCCACGCGCTAACTGCGCTGAATGAGGACCCGAGGAGGCGCGTGCGTATTTAGTGCATCACCGGGCGTTTGAGCAGCTTTGATCGGTCGGCCGACGTGACGATCGCTTGCCGCATCCGCCCCTCTCGCACGAGCGACAGAATCACGTCGACGCCCGCATCGCCGACGTTCCAGACCGCGCGATAGAAGTCACCAAGCGTGGTGACCTCGTCGGCGCCGACAGCGACGATGACGTCTCCCGGCTGGACCCCGGCGGCATCAGCAGGCCCGTCGCCGGAGACACCAATCGTGACAACGTGGTCGTCCGTCTCCGTCGCATAAAGGCCGAGCCAGGGACGCGGCACGCGGTCCGCCTGACCGGTCGACCTCAGATCGTCGACGATCGGCTTAAGCAGATCGATCGGGACAACCATGTTGATGTCGCTCGTTTCGCCATTCACCTCGGCGTTCTGGATCTGAAGCGAGCCGACGCCGATGAGGCCGCCATCCGAGTCGAGCACGGCGGTGCCGCCCCAGTTCGGATGCGACGGCGCGGTGAACAGCGCCTCGTCAAGCATGTATTCCCAGTAGCCGCAGAATTCCTGTTTCGCGACCAGCCGAGCTGAGATGGCCTCTGACACTCCGCCCGCACCGGCGACGACAACATGATCGCCGACCTTCGCACGTTCGGAACTGCCGATCGTCAAAGGCTTGATTGGCAGTTGACCCAGCGCCTGGATCAGCCCGAAGCCGGTCACCTGATCGTAGCCGAGCACATCGCCGCGAACCGACGCGCCGTCGCCGTACGACAACCAGACCTCCTGCGCCTCCGTCACGAGGTAACCGATGGTCAGCACCAGACCGCGGTCGATCAGCACGCCATGGCCAGCGCGCTCGGTGCCGAGCACGTCTGCCGTCATGGCATCCGCCGGGATCTTGGTCGTCACCCCAACGACCGCCGCGAGCGCTTCCTCAAGATCGAACGCGTAATCGTCTGGCGAGATCGACATCTCAGTCTTCATCGGGTCCTGCGAAGTGGTGGTCCACGCCGCGCATGCGTGCCGCGACGCTCGATAAAATGCACTCAAACTTCGCACACTCTGGAGCCGATGACCAACGGACGGGCGGGTCTGTAAGGTTACAGTCTGCCAACGTTCGAACGCATATTCCCGGTCAACGATCAGCATGCGTGCAGCATGCCGCTGCCTGGATTTGGCGAGCGTCGATCACTCCGGAACCCGGGTCCCGTCCCATGCGAAGACGGACCCGTTTGCGTCCGCTTCAAGCCCGCCGATCACGCCCAGCAGATTGCGCGCTGAGACCTCTGCTTCGACGACCTGACCGGGCTTCGTCGCGCTTTGGAACGGCTTCGACAGTCCCGTATCGACCGTGCCCGGATGCAGCCCAACACAGATCGTCTGGCGACGCTTGCGCTGCAGTTCAATCGCGAGACAGCGGATGATCATGTTGAGCGCTGCTTTCGACGCGCGATAGCCGTACCAGCCACCCAGCCGGTTGTCGGAGATCGAGCCGACCCGCGCTGACAATGCAGCAAACACCGACCAGCCGTCTTTTGGCATCACCGGCAGCAGGGCTTTGGCTGCCAGCGCCGGGCCGATGGTGTTGGCCTCAAACGAACGGGCAAGCCCTTCCGCATCGAGCTGTCGCCAGTCTTTTTCCGGCTGAAATGCGCCGTCGTGCAGCAAACCCGTTGCCACAATCACCAGATCGAGCGGCCCGTCGGCAGCCGCGATCTCTGCCAGAGCATCCAGGGTCGCAGGCTCCGCGTAATCGACACGAACCGGCGTCACGTTTGGTC
>JBCBXS010000070.1:0-10156 GCA_039816475.1 Pseudomonadota bacterium
CGAGATCGATGAACTGGAAACGGCATTGTCGATGAGCTGCAGGCTCCGCGAACTGCCAGACGCGACATGCTGCGAGGTATCCCAGACAAAATAGTCGATCTTCGAGACGCCGGTGAAGCTCGACTGAGGCAACCAGCGAACCTCTGTCACACGGGAGAGCAGCAGCGCCCGCCCGTCGGGGATCGTGCCGAAGTCGATCCACTGTGTCGGGTCAGTGCTGTTCGGGTTGCGGTATTGCCAGACACCGCCAACGGTCGTCTGCGCGTAAACTGCAATGCCGTGATTGGTGTCGTCGGGATCGTCGATCGCGATGCCGTCCAACGCATCGGAGATCAGCTTTACAGGCGGGTCCGCGAAATCCTGCGGACGGATGACGCCGATATTTGGGTCGGTCTGCGTGCCGGTGGCGTCAGGGCGGTCGTTGACCGGGCTGATCTCGATGAACGTCTGCGCGATGTTCGATGTGCGCGCGCCATCGAATGCCTGGAACGCTGCAGTGCGCGTCGTCGTGACCGGATCTTCGCTGATCGCTTCGAACCGCAGACTGCGGACGGCGTCCTGATAATCGGAGACCGAGGCCAAACCGCTGAGCCCCAACGTCAGATTGCCAGTGCTGTCGGCGGCAAGTGGCTGGCCCAGCGTGAAGCTGGTCGCAGTCGCCGTGATCGACGCCGGGAAACCCGTCGAGCTGATCGCGTCGCCGGCGCGCAATCCGCTGAACGTCACGTCCAGAGACTGAAGCGTCCCCTCATTGTCGGTGATGAGAAATTGCTGGATCGAGCTGTCGGTTGGGTCGGCAAAACTATCGACATCAACGAGCGCGATCGGTGCAGCGTTCTCATTGTATATGACCGAGTGATCACGATCCTCGAAGCGGCGCAGCTCAATCGAATCAATCGCGATGTCGTCGGTGCCGGTCGCCTGTAGCTGCGTCCAACGGAGCTGAACATCGCCGCGATCAACAACGAAGAACGGGAGGTCGACGACGATTTCCTGAAAGTCCCACTGCCCGCGCGGATCAGCGGTCAGCGTCGTGGGAGATCCGACGGCCGGTTGCGCGCCTGAGAGATAAGAGACCGTGGCGACGCCGCTAGGGTCCGTCGCGTCCGTCGTGATCCTAAGATAGGTCGTCGTGCCAATGCGCACTTCAAACGTCGCATTGCCGGACGTAGCAACATCGAGCCCCTGGCTCCAGGCGGCGTTGAGTACGATCTGCGCTGCGCCCTGCGCCCCAGGCCCGCGATTGAGGCCATCGATATCCGTCTGCGTCAGCGTCGCGTTGCCACCATCGGGATTGATGACGGCCCCGTTGTAGAACGTAAGCAGGTCGCCGGCCTGGACCCAGCCATCGACGTTGCCCTGCGAGCCGGCGGTCGCATTGCGAATGAAATAGCCGTTCTCGAGTTCGGCCAGCGGGCCATCGAGATCGACGACAGGCGCGAGGTTCGGCGTAACCGAAACGGTGCTCGTCACAGCCGCACTCGATTCTCCGGCCGTGTCCGTGACGGCGATTTCGACCGCACGATCTATTGTCGAGGCGTCGTTCGCACCGTTAGCGAACGTGACGCCGGCAAGAAACGTCTCCGCAGTGTCAGCCGTCGCTCCGGTTGGAGTCGCGGCCGTTGCAGTGATCGAGGTTACGCCGGCGGATGTGACGGAGGCGGTCCAGTCGAAGCCGGCGAAAGTGCCACTTGCTCCGTCGAACGCACGTGTGCCGCCGACAGCGAAGACGTCGCCGGGCAATGACGAGGTGACGTCAACGTCGAGGCTCGCGATCAGCGTGGCCGGTGCGGTCACGATCTCGATGTCGCTGTCGACAACGGAGATCGCCGCCGCGCCGAGCTCGTAATCCGCGCTGTACCCGCCTGTCGCCGCGGCACCGCTGCTGTCGTCGGCATCGAGGTCGACGATCGGGGCGTCGCCCGACGCCAGGGCTGCCGCCAGAGCGGATGATGGGGAGGACGAGGACGAACTGTCCGGCGCCGGTCCGGATGAAGGATCACCGCTCGATGCGGCTGACGCCATGTCGCCCCCCGTGTCCCCGCCAGCGCCATCGAATGCAATGCGCGGCTCGAGCACCATCAGGTCGAAGCGAAGGAGATCATCCTCGGTCAACTCATCAGGATTTTCTGCGTTGACCGCGTTGGCCTCGGAGTCACTCGGTTTGGTCACGGGCGGCTCTACTGGGTGTGGCTCTGTCAAACACACGCATTGCGTGCATGACCACGCGGCTACCCGATTCGTCGGAAGGCGCTGGACGACGGGCCGCCGCCTTATCAGAGAACCGGCGTGCGGTATGGCCGGCACGCGTCACTTCTCGAAACGTCGAAGGTTCGGGGTGGCCGTGCTCCGCAGCCGCCGGATGTGTTCGCGAGGGCGATAACGATGCACTCCCGCCGCCTCGAAAACGGAAACGAACGACTTCACGCGTTAGTGCGTTGGACGAGCAGAGTTCGGTAACCTACGACGGTGCAACGTGGTCTTGGGCTCGGCAGACACCGGGGTGTTGGGGTGACAGGCATTTTACGCCAGAGATGGATTGCAGCGTTCGCCGCCAGCGCCATCGCCGCGTGCTGCCTGCTTGCGTTCGCGCCGACCGCGCATGTGCATTCCCCCACAGAGCATGACCACGACCAAGCGGCGGGAGCCGCCGCGAGCTTCATCGCTTCAACGCGGGACCAAGTCGCTCAAAAGGATATCGGGGCAGATCGCACGACGGCATCAGCCAGTCGTATAGAGACGCAGACGACAACGGCCACCGTCTTTGCCTCAAACCGCAACTGTTCCGAGCGCCCGCATCCGGTCCATTTGCACACGGCGTGTCTCCGTCAGTTCCGCGGGCCGGCCGGCCTCGCAACCGCCGCCGCGCCAACGGACACCGGTCCGCTCGCGTTTCATGCCCGTCTCGCCCGGCAATGGAATGAGCGCGTCCGTGGCCTCACGTTATCGCGCGCACCCCCTGAGATGCCGCCCCTTCACGGGCCGGCGTTCCGCGATGTCTTCCGCAAAACGCAACGCCTCCACGCCTGATTTGCTGCGGCGTCGTTGATGCTGTCACGCGCGTGACTGCGCGCACCTTGCATCGACGCAACTTTCCCACCCGTTCAGCAATTCATCCATGCGCGCAGAGCCGCCGCATGCCTGGAGGCATTCCCCGTGTCACTTCGCACCCCCCTCGAGCGAACGCTCAGACCTGCGCTCGCAGGCTTCGTGTTCACCGTTGCAGCCGTCGCCGCAACCGCGCCTGCAACAGCACAGTCCTTTAATTGGTCCACCGGCACCTGGAGCGGCCCGAGCGGCGGCGCGAACTCCGTCCACGACCGCGGCATGGTGGCCTTCCCAAGGCGCTATGCGCCGGGCCAGATCATTGTCAGCTTCGGCGATCGGCGTCTCTATCACATCGTCCGGCGCGGTCGCGCCATGAGCTATCCGATCGCGGTGCCGCGTGCGCAGAGCCGCTGGCAGGGCGTCGAGCGCGTCTCCTACAAGCGGGTCAATCCGACTTGGACGCCAACGGCGAAGATGCGTCGTGAGAACCCGAAACTGCCGGCTGTCGTGCGCGGTGGCGATCCGCGGAACCCGATGGGCAGCCGGGCAATCTATCTCGGCAATACTCTTTATCGAATCCACGGGACTGACGCGCCTTGGACGATCGGTAAGAACGTGTCGCGGGGATGTATCCGCATGCACAACGCTCACGTCGAGGAACTCTACCCACGCGTGCGGACCGGCACGCGGGTCACCGCGACGTGGAAACGGTTCCGCACCAGGCGGCCAGCTCCGGCGCCGGCACCCGACCTGTTCGCGTTCCTCGGATTGAATTGAACAGCCCGCTGAACCGAACCACCCACAAGCGCGATCGCCTCACTCTTTCCACCACGGCACTTCAAGATCGAAGGCGCGCCACGGGCGCCTTCGACGAGGGCACAACCATCAGCAGAGTTCCATGATCACCAAGCGTTTCTTTGTTCTCGGCAGCCTGACACTTGCAGCGACGACCGCGCTCATTCCGGTCTCCAGCGTATTCGCGCAAAGCGCACGCCAGTTCCGGCTGCGCCGTCGCTTCCGCCCGCGTGTCGTTCGAATGAGCGGCTATCGGCGCGGTACTATCGTCGTCGATCCGCGCCGGCATTACCTCTATCTCGCGATCGGTCGCGGACGCGCAATCCGCTACGGCGTTGGCGTTGGGAAAGCCGGGCGCGCCTTCCGCGGAAGTGCACGGGTCGGCCGCAAGGCCAAGTGGCCGCGCTGGACGCCGACACGCAACATGATCCGCCGCGAACCGGAAAAGTACGAGCGCTTCGCAGACGGCGTTCCCGGCGGCCCCGGAAATCCGCTCGGGGCCCGCGCGCTCTATCTCTATCGCAATGGCCGCGACACGCTCTATCGCATCCACGGCACGAACAATCCGAGCAGCATCGGACGCTCGGTTTCAAACGGCTGCATCCGCATGCTCAACTCGCATGTCGCAGATCTGTATCGCCGCGTGCCGATCGGCGCGCGTGTGGTCGTGCTCTAGGCGACTTCGATTGCAGGCAGAGCTGAGAGCGGTCGCCCCCCGGGGCGGCCGTTTTCGTTTGCGTTTTCGCCTTCAGCGACGCGCCCGACCCATGCGCAACCAATGTGCGCCATGCCTTCCAAAGCGGCAGCGGCGCTGACGTCCGCAGCTCGAACCTCCCGTGATGGCGGCACTTTCGCCTTGGCACGCCGCCTGCAGAGTTAACGATGTGCAGCGCGTCTAGGGTTCCGGCCGCCATGTGGCGGTGCTGGTCCGAGAGACGCACTTCGAGCAGCGCAGGGCGCAACAACGTTCGAAGACACGGCGGGCCAAAATCCCGGGAGGTCACTGCACAGGTTTGCCGGGCGCAAACCGCCTCCTGGTTGATGCTCGGAACCACAAGCCAACGATGGCGATCAAGCGATCGTCGAAATGCGCCTTGTGAAGGAGCCGAGCACTACCATGACACGTCTCATCCGATTGGCGACCGCACTTGCCTGTGCCCTCGCACTTGCTGTCTCCGCGACGTCCGCTCAAGCGGCTGCGAAGAAAGACTTCAAGGTTTGCTGGTCGATCTACGCGGGCTGGATGCCCTGGGGCTACATGCAGGACAGCGGCCTCATGAAGAAGTGGGCCGACAAGTACGGCATCTCCGTCGAGATCGTGCAGATCAACGACTACGTGGAATCGATCAACCAATACACCGCCGGTGCTTATGACGGCTGCACCATGACAAACATGGACGCGCTGTCGATCCCGGCCGGCGGCGGCGTCGACACGACGGCGCTGATCATCGGCGACTACTCCAACGGCAACGACGGCATCGTCCTCAAAGACAAGTCGACGCTCGCCGAGATCAAGGGCCAGAAGGTCAACCTCGTCGAACTGTCGGTGTCGCATTACCTGCTGGTCCGCGCCCTCGACAGCGTAGGGCTTGCAGAGAAAGACATCACCGTCGTCAACACTTCGGATGCTGACATGGTGGCGGCCTACCAGACCGCGGACGTGTCGTCGGTTGTGACCTGGAACCCGCTGCTCTCCGAGATCGAGGGCATGCCGAAGAGCACGAAGGTTTTCGACTCGAGCAAAACGCCGGGCGAGATCATCGACGTGATGATGGTCAACACCGACACGCTGAAAACGAACCCTGACTTCGGCAAGGCCCTCGTCGGCGCGTGGTACGAGATGATGTCGATCATGTCGAAGGACGACGAGGCCGGTAAAGCCGCTCGGACCGCGATGGCCAAGGCTTCGGGCACGGACCTCGCCGGCTATGAAGCGCAGCTCAAGACGACAGCGATGTTCTACACGCCGGCCGAAGCAGTCGCGTTCACGAACGATGCGAAGCTCATTGAGACCATGGACTTCGTCCGCAAGTTCCTGTTCTCGAAGGGCATCCTCGGCACCAACGCAAAAAGCGTCGACTTCGTCGGCATCGCCTTCCCGGGCGACAAGACGCTTGGCGATGCAAACAACATCAAGCTCCGGTTCGATCCGAGCTTTATGGCGATGGCCGCAGAGGGCAAGCTGTAGCGTCGGCCGGGCGGAGGCCCGTCGCGCCGACGGCAGCCTCGAGCCCACACCATGCGCCTCATCAACCGCACCATCTCGCGACCGGTTGCGCTGTTTCTCGCAGCGCTGCCGTTCCTGGCGGTCGTCGTGGTCTATGCGATCGCCAGCGAAGCGCGGCTGGAACTGAACCCGAACGACAAGCTGCTGCCATCGCTGACCAGCATGGCCGATGCGATGTGGCAGCTTGCGTTTGAACCAAGCCGGCGGACGGGTGAGTACGTTCTGTGGTCAGACACGGCTGCAAGTCTCTGGCGGCTCGGGACAGGGATGGCGATCTCGACCGTCCTTGCGTTGCTCTTCGGCGTGCCGATCGGGATCATCCCGAGTGTCCGCATGACCTTTGAGAACTTCGTTGCGACGCTGTCGCTGATCCCGCCGATCACGATCCTGCCGATCCTCTTCATCATGGTTGGCTTGGGCGAGGCGTCGAAGGTCATGCTCGTCGTTGTCGGCACCGCGCCAGTGATGATCCGCTCCGTCGCGCAAGCCGTCGCCGATCTTCCCCGAGAGCTGATCGTGAAAGCCCAGACGTTCGGTGCCACGACATGGCAGATGATCGTGCGCATCGTGCTGCCGCAGATCTGGCCGAAGCTGATTACGGCTTTGCGTCTCGGCCTCGTCCCGGCATGGATCTTTCTGATCTCAGCCGAGGCCATCGCATCGACGGAAGGCCTTGGCTATCGCATCTTCCTCGTCCGGCGGTATCTCGCGATGGACGTGATCCTGCCCTATGTCGCTTGGATCACGCTGATCGCATTCGTTATCGACCGCCTTCTTCTGTGGACGTCCCGCATACTGTTCCGCTGGGCGCATCTCGACAACACAGGGTTCTGATTGTGCTCAGTATTCAGAACCTGCAGATGACCTACGGCTCTTCGCGCATCCTTGAACGCGTGTCGCTCGAGATTGCGACGGGGGCGTTCAGCACGATTGTCGGCGCATCGGGATGCGGGAAGTCGACGTTTCTTCGATTGATCCTCGGCCAGGAGCAGTCGACGCACGGGACCATCCTGCTCGACGGAGAACCGGTTGCCAACGAGCCGGGGCCTGACAGGGGCATCGTCTTCCAGCGCTATTCCGTCTTCCCGCATTTGACGACCGAGCAGAACCTTCTGTTGCCGCACGGTCTCTTGCACGCCCCGTTCACGGGGCATCTGCGCGGCGCAAAGCGAGACGAGGTTCGCGAACGGGCATCCGAACTTCTTGACCGCGTCGGTCTTGCGCATGCGCGACAGCGGTATCCGGCGCAGCTTTCGGGCGGCATGCAGCAACGTCTTGCGCTCGCCCAGGCGCTGATGTTGAAGCCGCGTATCCTGCTCCTCGATGAACCTTTTGGCGCGCTCGATCCCGGTGTACGCCTCGACATGCACGAGCTGCTCCTCGAGTTCTGGCGCGACGAGCAAATGACCATCCTGATGGTGACGCACGATCTTTCCGAGGCCTTCAAACTCGGCACACGTCTCCTCGTCTTCGACAAGGTGCGCCACGACCCGCAAGCCGCCGATCTGATCGGCGCGACGGTCACCTACGATCTGCCCCTCGAAGGCAACGTCATCGCCGAGGAGACGCATGTGCCGGCTCCCGCGTCCGAAATCGCAAAGACCATTTCCTCCGAAGCCGAGCGCACCGACCGGCTTCGGGAACAGCAACAGGAACTCTCCCCATGACTGCGACGACCACCGGCTCCCACCGAGCCCACCGGCGTGCGGGCCTGATGCCGAGCACCCATCCCGCGCGCCGACATCACCCGGACTTCAACGCGCGGGACACACTTGGATGGAAGGCTGTCGAGGCGGAGGGGCGCCTTTCCGAGGATGGCTGGCGGCGCGAGCAGAAGTGGGCGCTCGATATGGGCCTGCCCGGTGCCGACAGCATTGACGACAAATCGATCCCGACATTCGCGCGCGGTGAACTCCCGCACTTCGCCGGCATCAACACGTTTCTGAAGGCACCCTACGTCGAGAACGTGCGGGATGTCGGCAAGTACGATGCAGCCGTCATCGGCATCCCGTTCGACAGCGGCACGACCTACCGCCCGGGAACGCGCTTCGGGCCTCAGGGCATCCGCCGCATCTCAGCACTCTACACGCCCTACAATTACGAACTCGGCGTCGACCTTCGCGAGCAGATGACGCTTTGCGATGCGGGTGATGTCTTCACGATCCCCGCGAACCTTGAAAAGAGCTTCGACCAGATCACGCGCGGCGTCAGCCACATCTTCTCGTCCGGCGCGTTGCCGATCATGCTCGGCGGCGATCACTCCATCGGATTCCCGTGCGTGCGCGGGATTGCGGAATGCACGTCGAAGCGGATCGGCATCATCCACTTCGACCGGCATATCGACATCCAGGAGAAGGATCTCGATGAACGCATGCACACCACGCCGTGGTTCTGGGCGACCGAGATGGACAACGTGCCGGCCACCAATCTCGTGCAGCTCGGCATCGGCGGTTGGCAGGTGCCGCGTTACGGCGTGCAGGAAGCGCGAAAGCGCGAGACAAACGTTCTGACAATCGACGACATCGAGAAGATGGGTCTCGAGAAGACCGCCGAGGTCGCGCTTGAACTCGCATGGAAAGATGCCGACGCCGTCTACATCTCGTTCGATGTGGATTCGATCGATTGCGGGTTCGTGCCCGGCACCGGATGGCCCGAGCCCGGCGGCTTCCTGCCGCGCGAAGCGTTAAAGATCCTGGGCCTCGTCGCAGCGGAAGGTCTCTGCGGCCTTGAAGTCGTCGAGGTGAGCCCGCCGTACGACACATCCGACATCACCGCGCTATTCGGGACGCGCGTCGTCGTCGAGGCGCTCGGCTCGCTTGTCGCGCACAACAAGCTCGGCAGCCATCGGGCGCTAATCGATAAGCCCGTCACCTTCTAGCGCGGAGCGAGGCAGCACCAATGCACGGATCGCACGACCACAAGCCGATGAGTGGCCACAACCGCGCGGACGCTGCTCAATGGCAGACGCCGCACTTGCCCGAGGGCGCGCACCCTCACGAGCACCCGGCCGTTATCTCCGACGAGCAGAAGGATATCGATCTCGTCGAGATGGCGTTCGTCGAGGGGTTTGCCACCGCCGAGGACCCGGTCAGTTTCCTCCGCCTTTCCGGCATTCCGTTTACCGCCACCGCGGGTGACGGCGCGAGGTTGCAACTCGTGCGCGTTGAACAGGTGCGACGGACGGATGTCGCAAGCCTCACACCGCATCTCGGTGGTGAGACGTACCGACATGCACCGCTGCCGAAGAGCCTCGTCTCTCAGCGCAACGCACTCGGATTTGTCTATTTCGACGGGCAGGGTCTGCGCGAGTTGTCGTTTGAAGAGGCGCGCGAACTGACGGCGGACGCCTGAGCCCGAGCCCCTTTGCTGGCGAACAGGGCCGCACCAGCACTGCGCTACTTCGTGCCGTACATGCGGTCGCCGGCGTCGCCAAGGCCTGGGACGATGTAGCCCTTCTCGTTCAAACGCTCGTCGAGGGCTGCAGTAAAGATGTTGATGTCCGGGTGCGCTTTTGAAACCGCTTGGACGCCCTCGGGGGCCGCGAGCAGACAGAGGAAGCGGATATCCTGCGCGCCGGCATCCTTGACCTTCGAGATCGCAGCCGCGGCGGAGTTGCCGGTCGCCAGCATCGGATCGACAAGGATCACCGGGCGTTCGGCGATGGTGTCAGGCAGCTTCAGATAATACTGCACAGCTTCCAACGTCTCGTGATCGCGGTAGAGGCCGATGTGCCCGACGCGCGCAGAAGGGACCAGTTCAAGCAAACCGTCGAGCAGCCCGTAGCCCGCGCGCAGGATAGGCACGAAGACGAGCTTCTTACCGCTGAGCTGCGGCGCTTCCATGCTCTGTAGCGGCGTTTCGATCGTGACGTTTGTCAGCTCCAGATCGCGCAGGACCTCATAGCCGAGCAACAACGAGATCTCGCGCAAGAGCTGCCGGAACGTCTTCGACGACGTCGCAACGTCACGCATGATCGACAGTTTGTGCTGCACAAGCGGATGCTCAACGATCGTCAGTCGTGGCGTCATGGGATCTCCGAAGGTGGCAGTTTGCGAATGCGGATTGTCGGGACGTCACCCTAACAGG
>JBCBXS010000071.1:0-9952 GCA_039816475.1 Pseudomonadota bacterium
GCGACGCGCACCAGCGCGCCGTCGACCTGCTCGCGCTCGTCGGTCTCTCCGGCTTCGAGGACAAGCGCCCGTCCGAACTCTCAGGCGGCATGCGCCAGCGCGCATCGCTCTGCCGGGCCCTCGTGCATCAGCCTGAGGTGCTGATCCTGGACGAACCGTTCGGCGCACTCGATGCGTTCACGCGCGAAGACCTCTGGCAGACGATGTTGCGGCTCAGGAAGGAAGAGGCGTTCACGGGCCTGCTGATCACGCACGACCTTCGCGAGTCAGTTTTCCTCGCAGACCAGATCATCGTGCTCAGCAGCCGCCCGACATCGGCACAGCGTATTTTCGATGTTCCGCTCGGCGCAGACCGGACGCTCGACGAACTCTACACACCGGAGACGACTGCGTTGCTCGCCGAACTGCGCTCCGAGATCGAGATCGCCAAGTCGATGTCCGGTCCTGAGATCGCAACGAACCGGGCGGCGGTTGTGACTGAGACGATCACAACGCCTGAAAAGGAGATGGCGTGATGACACAGTCGTCGCTCCGCGGTGTCGCGATCCCGATCCTGGCGACAATTATCTTCCTGCTGTTTTGGGAGTGGCTCGTCTGGGTCAACGGCTGGCCGAACTACAAAATGGCGTCGCCCTCCGACATCGGGCCGGCGTTCTGGTCCTACAAGGAACTGTTCTTCAAGTACGGCTGGGAGACGCTCTGGCGGACGGTGGCGGGCCTTCTCCTCGCAGTTGTCGTCGGCGTCGTCCTCGGTGCGATCATGGGTTTCTCGCGGACCATGCGCGACGCGCTCTATCCGCTGTTGATCGGTTTCAACGCGGTCCCGAAAGCAACAGTCGTCCCCGTCATCGCACTCATGTTCGTGGGCCAGCACGATATGAACACGATCCTGATCGCGTTCATGATTTCGTTCTTCCCGATCGCCGTTTCCATCTCGATCGGGCTCTCAACGCTCGAGCCTGAGTATCGCGATATCCTGCGATCGCTCGGCGCCAGTCAGATGACGATCTTCACCAAGATCGCCCTGCCCAAAACGCTTCCGGAGTTCTTCGGCGCACTTAAAGTAGCCGTGACGCTCGCGTTCATCGGGACCAACCTCATGGAGATCGTCGAGCCGCACGGCAAAGGCCTCGGCCACCTGTTCGATTCCGGTAAGATTAACTCGGACTACCCGCTGATGTTCGCGGTCCTGCTGGCGCTCGCAGCCCTCGGCATCCTGCTCTATTATTTCGTCGTCGCCCTCGAAAAGATCTTCGTCGGCTGGGCGGAACGGGAGCCGACATCCTGATCACGCTCCCGCGCCGAAAGACCCTGCACCCGACTTTGCCTCACGAACCGTCGCACCGATGACCCTCGATCCCGTCGTCCTCGAATGGCTGCAATTCGCCGCGCGCTGGCTGCACGTCATCACCGCCATCGCCTGGATCGGGTCTTCGTTCTATTTCATCGCGCTCGATCTCGGCCTGCGGAAGACGCCGGACCTTCCCGCCGGCGCGCACGGCGAAGAGTGGCAGGTCCACGGCGGCGGCTTTTATCACATCCAGAAGTATCTCGTAGCGCCGGAGCGGCTGCCGGAGCACCTGACGTGGTTCAAGTGGGAG
Organism: Pseudomonadota bacterium; assembly: GCA_039816475.1. Taxonomy (GTDB): domain Bacteria; phylum Pseudomonadota; class Alphaproteobacteria; order Rhizobiales; family Hyphomicrobiaceae; genus JBCBWG01. The sequence goes on from JBCBXS010000071.1 coordinate 1,602, forward strand.
AGCTACTGGACGTGGGTGTCGGGCTTCATCCTGCTGGCGCTGACCTACTACCTCGGCGCCGAGCTCTACCTCGTCGATCCCAACAAGCTCGACATCCCCGTCTGGGGCGCGGTCGTCATCTCCATCGCGTCGCTCGTGCTCGGCTGGTTCGCCTACGACTGGATCTGCAAAAGCCCGCTCGGCCGCGACAACGTCCAGCTGATGCTGCTTCTGTTCGCAATCCTCGTCGGCCTCTGCTGGGTGTTCATGCAGGTCTTCAGCGACCGTGCCGCGTTTCTGCATTTAGGCGCAGTCGTCGCGACGTGGATGTCGGCGAATGTGTTCCTCCTCATCATTCCGAACCAGAAGATCGTCGTTGCCGATCTCAAAGCCGGGCGAACGCCGAACGCCAAGTACGGCCAGATCGCGAAGCAGCGCTCGACGCACAACAATTACCTAACGCTGCCCGTCCTGTTCTTCATGCTGTCGAACCACTACCCGTTGTCGTATTCGACCCAATACAGCGTCGCGATCGCAGCCCTCGTGCTGCTGATGGGTTTCACAATCCGGCACTTCTTCAACACGATGCATTCCGGCGGAGGACGGCCCTACTGGACCTGGGGCGCGACGGCCGCGCTGTTTGCGCTCGCCGTGTTCCTGTCGACATTCCCGCCGGTCACGCCGTCCGAAGACGAAGCAGATGCGGCGGCAGGTGCGCCGGCGCAGACCACGCAGGTCGCAGCGCTCATGTCGGCATCCGACTTCGACGCAATCACCAGCATCGTCACAAGCCGTTGCGCCATGTGCCATGCAGCGGAACCGGGTTGGGACGGCATGGCACATCCCCCTAAGGGCGTCATGCTGGAAACTCCGGAGCAGATCGCAGCGCACGCGCGCGCGATCTATCTCCAGTCCGGGCGATCCCACGCCATGCCGCCTGCCAACCTCTCCTATATGGAGCCGCAGGAGCGCCGCGCGATCATCGCCTGGTACGAGAACGCGCTCCGCTGAAGGCCGCGCGCGCCCGTAAACGCGCGCTGCGGCACTCCATCCCGGAACACCCATCCCGGCCGGACGTTTCTCCAGGTCATTCCAAGACCGAGGAGGATGCCCGATGTCTGAAGCTGATCCACGCGCGATGGATGTCGTCGTTGGCGGCGACGGTGACGTCGGCGGTATCGCACAGCCCATCACCGTTGCCGATGTCGATGCGATTGTCCTGTCCGGCGCCCCCCATTGAGACGCGCCGCGCCAATCTGATGGAATTGCAGGAGACTATTGGCGCCCGCGATCACGCCGACTTCGGCGACGACATGGATGTCCTGCTCGCGCGCATTACCGATGCACTGGAAACGCTTGAAGACGGCGCCGATGGCGTCGCGGTCCCCGGTGCCCTTGGGCTGAACGCGGACAATCGCGTCGATGCCGTCCCGCCGGATGAGATCGTCGACGTTCTCGAAGAGAAGCTCTGACGCGCTCGGCGGGAACAAATCCGGGACACGGCGCGTCCTAGTCACAATGGAAATCACAGCGCCCGAAATGAGCGGGCGCAACCAACGAACGGAGGCGAGCATGGAACCGACCCCACGCCCAGCGCCGCACAAAGCGGAAACCAAGATCGACCCGCGCGAAGACACTTCCTGGGACGAGGCGCGCAACACATCGAACGGCACCGCGCACAAAGACGAAGCGGGACGTAAGAACGTTGCGTCGCAGTCAAACGGCACCGAGCGGCAGCCGAAGGAGGATCATGCGGGGAAGAAGAACGCCCGCTCCGAAGATCAGCCGCTCGAGCGCTTGAACGGTTCTGCTGACAACGACGATGAGCATGACCAGCAGGAGAACGTCGATGAGCGCAAGCCGCTCGAGCACGCGATCGATGATCTCGGCGCTTCTGTCGTGCGCCTGAAGCGCAGCCAGGTCGTCGAAGATCAGGCCGCCGTTGAAGAGCTGGAAGCACGCTATATGCGGCTGCGCCAGACCTATGAGGCATCCGGCGTTCGCGAGGCAGATCTCGACGTTGCGAAGGCGTCGTCGGAGAGCGCGCAAAAACGCGACGACAAGCTGTTCGACTTCGGCGACAACCCGGGTCAGGGCCTTAAAGAGCAGTACCATAAGGTCCGCGACTACCTGACCGACGAAGAGAACCAGCGTCGGTTCAAGGAGCAGGCAGACGACGTCCGCAACAGGTTCTACCGGGCTTGGAAGGCGCTGACCGAAGACAAGCCGTCAAAGTCGCACGCTGGCAACAACGGCACCGACGGCGAGAAAACTGAGCGCGACGACACCAAGTCCGTCTCATCGTCGACGCATCAGGCCGAGCCGACCGGCGGACCGCACTCCAAAGTTGAGACGGCCGGTAATCAGCCCGGCAACCGGTCTTAAGCGGCTAGACCGAAAAAACTCGCACTGGTCTGCGCGCAGCAGATCGTCCAAGACACCGGGCAGGTCAACTGCCCGGTGTCGCACTGTGTCCGAACGTTTCGCTGTCTACTTCCAACCGCCGAATTCGACGCCACTTGGCGCATTCGGCGCGTCCGTTCTCGGCTACGATGCGAGCGCCGGAGCGCCCATGGCCCATCGCCCGCTGACAGGTGTCTCGCCGGAGGAACTCGCGACCTGGACGGCGACGCCCAGAACCTACGGGTTTCATGCAACGCTCAAAGCGCCGTTCCATCTGGCCGACGGCGTGAGCGCTGAGCAGCTCTCTGCAGCCGTTGCGACCCTTGCGCAGACGCAGCCCCCGATCCGTGATCTCGAACTCATCGTGCAGCGGCTCGGCAGCTTCATCGCCCTGGTCCCGCCGTCACGACGGCCAGACCTCAGTGAGCTGGCCGACGCCTGCGTCACCGAACTTGATCATTTGCGGGCACCGATGACGGCTGCGGATCGCGCAAGACGAAATCCGGATCGGCTGACAGAGGACCAACGCGCGAACCTCGATCGCTGGGGCTATCCATTCGTGCGCGACGAGTTTCGCTTCCACTGCACGCTCACCGGGCGCCTGTCCGATGACGATCTCGACCGTGCGGAAAGCGCCCTCAGCGCAGCCTTCGCTGAAGTCCCTCGCCCTGTCGCCATCACCGAACTTACCATCGCGCGCCAGGACGGCGCCGGCCAACGGTTCGTCGTTGTCTCCCGGCATCCGCTCAGTCGCGAGGGATAGTAGGGCACGCCCGGCCGAACCCACCCGGAGCCTGACGCGCCTAACGCGAGGACGCTGCAAGCAAGGCTGCGATGAGCTGGGAGACGCCGGCTTCAACGGAGCCGACGTTGTTAATGGCCACATCGCCTTGGACATCATCGCCGGCGCGTTCAAGCCGCAGTCGGATCGCGTCGGTTGACTCGCGCCCGCGCTTTGCGAGCCGGTCTGCCCGCACCTCAGGCGGTGCGGTAATTAAGATCGTCGTCACCGAACCGAAGCGCCGCTTCACGCGATCGACCACGCGGCGGGACGTGTTGAACACACACGTGCGGCCTTCCTCGGCCTGCGTATCCAGCTCTTTCGTGATGCCGTAACTCAGATCATGCGCGGACCACGTCACTGAGAAGGCCCCGGCTGCCTTCGCCGCGTTGAACTCGTCCACCGTCATCGACACGAAGTCTTCAGATGCATGCGCCGTCCGGCTGACCACGCGTTTCGGAAAGTAGAATCGCGGGTCATCGGCGAGTTGCTTGCGCGCGCCGGCCAGCAGCGCGTCCTTTCCCGATCCCGACGGGCCAACGATCAGCGCAATCGAGCCGCTCTTACTGTCTGTGCCAGTCCGCCCCGTTTCCCGCTCGTTCGTCGCCACATCATCGCTCCCGGCCCGGACCATCTGACTTCCCGCGCTCTTCGCTAGCGGCCGCAACGCCACGTCGGCAAGCCCGTCGAACACAATCACGAAGGGAAGGATTGCTCCGTGTCCGCAGCGAATGGGCGCCGGTTTCCGCGACGTGCCGGCCGCCGGTTAAATCTTTTGTCGCAAACTGCCGCCTCAAAGACAGGCAGGTTCGACAAGTGCTTGCGTTTTGGGCGGGAAATCAGAACAGTCGGCCGCGTCGAACCTTCGGAAGGCGAGTTCCAATCGCCACAACCGGGGTTCGCCAAGTCTAGTTGAGATCCACGTGAGGACTGCCCGAATGATCCGTCAAATTCTCAAACTGTCAGCCGTTCTGGCGCTGACGGCAGGTATGGCTGCCGGCGCGCAGGCGAAGGAATGGAAAGAAGTCCGCATCGGGACGGAAGGGGCGTATGCGCCGTTTAACTTCTTCGATTCCAACAAGGAACTGCAGGGCTTCGACGTCGAGATCGCGAAGGCGCTCTGCGAGAAGATGAGCGTGAAGTGCACGTTCGTCGCGCAGGACTGGGACGGGATTATTCCGGCGCTGCTCGCCAACAAGTACGATGCGATCATCGCGTCGATGTCGATCACCGAAGAGCGCAAGAAGAAGGTCGACTTCACCGACAAGTACTATCAGACGCCGGCGAAGTTCATCACCAAGAAGGGCGCTGGCCTCGAGGTCACGCCTGATGGCCTGAAGGGAAAGGCGATCGGCGCGCAGTCCTCGACGACGCACGCGACCTACCTCGAAGACAACTACAAGGGCTCGAACATCAAGCTCTACGCGACGCAGGACGAAGCGAATGCCGATCTCGTCGCCGGTCGCGTCGATGCGGTCCTCGCTGACTCCGTCGTCCTTCTCGACTGGCTGAAGGGCAAGGACGGCTCCTGCTGCGAACAGACCGGCGAGGCGATCGTCGATCCGAAGTGGTTTGGCGAAGGTGCGGGGATCGCAGTCCGCAAAGGCGACGACGAACTCCGTGAGATGTTCAACAAGGCGATCGCTGAAATCCGCAAGGACGGCACCTACGAGAAGATTAACGCGAAGTACTTCCCCTTCTCGATCTACTAAGCCTGACGATCAAGCGGCCGCGCACGGGCACCGGACGAGCACGTCCCCGTCCCGGCGTGGCCGTTTTCAGTTGGCGCAGCCGCGGACGCGATTATGGACGAAACGCAAAGCGTCTTTTCGCTGTTGGCCCTTGGCGCAGGCGGCTGGGGCGATGAGCTCCTGATTGGCGCGACGCTTACGATCACGCTTGCGCTCACCACACTGCCGTTCGGCCTGCTGCTCGGGTTTTTGGTCGCCCTCGCGAAAAACTCAAACGAGCCGACGCTCGTCGCGAACGGGCAGATCTTCACAACGCTGTTCCGCGGCCTTCCGGAGCTGCTGACGCTCTTCCTCGTCTACTACGGCGGCCAGCCGCTTCTGCAGGCGGTCTGGAGCGGGCTCGGCGGCGGCTATATCGAAGTCTCACCGTTCGTCGCTGGCGTCATCGCGCTCAGTCTGGTGCTTGGCGCCTTCTCGAGCGAGGTCTTCCTGTCCGCGATCAGAGCGGTCCCGCGCGGGCAGGACGAAGCCTCGCACGCGCTTGGGCTAAGCCCCGTAAAAGGGCTCTGCCTCGTCAAGCTTCCGCAGATCATCCGCATCGCTCTGCCGGGACTTTCGAACCTTTGGCTGGTGCTGTTGAAGGACACCTCGCTTGTCTCCGTCATCGCGCTCAACGATCTGCTCCGCCAGACAAACATCGCGGTCGGCTCGACCAAACAGCCGTTCCTGTTCTACTCGGTCGCGTGCCTGATCTATCTGACGCTGTCGCTGGTCTCATCCGTCGGCCTCGGCCGCCTCGAGACCTGGGCGCAAAAGGGCCAGCGCGATGCGTGAGGCCGGTGCCTTGGACACAGCGGCCGCGCCGCCCGCAACGGCCACACCAGCGCGCACCCAAAGCGGCGCACGCGCCCGGCCGGCACCGGTGGCTTCTCGTGGCTGGCTGACGCGGCAACGGTTGCTCGGCAGCGGTCTTCTCGCGCTCTGGGCTGCCGCCTTTGGAGGCCTCGTCTGGTACGCGGTCTCGACCTACGACGCCGACATCTACAGCAAATACCTCCCGCGGCTCGTCGACGGGCTCGGCGTCACGCTAAAACTCGTCATCATCTCGATTACGCTCGGCGCGCTGCTCGCAATCCCGATTGCGCTCGCGCGTGTGAGCGGCAACCGCGTCTATGCTTCGACCGCGCTCGGCTATGGCTATCTCTTCCGCGGTACGCCGCTGCTGGCGCAAACATTCCTCGTCTATTTCGGCGCCGGCCAGTTCAACGAGGAACTGCAGGCCGTCGGGCTCTGGTGGCTGTTCCGGGAGGCGCTTTACTGCGTGATCCTGACCTTCACGCTGAACACGGCTGCCTATCAGGCCGAGATCTTTGCAGGCGCCATCCGCGCTGTTCCAAAGGGTCAGTGGGAGGCCGGCCGCGCGGTGGGGCTCAGCGAGGCGACCATCTTCCGGCGCATCATCGTGCCACAGGCGATGACAATCGCACTCCGACCGTTCGGCAACGAAATCATCCTGATGATCAAAGGTTCGGCGATCGCAAGCGTCGTCACCGTCTTCGAGTTGATGGGTGAGACAAGGCTTGCCTACTCGCGCACATTCGACTTCACGCCGTACCTTTGGGCCGCGGTCTTCTATCTCGTCATCGTCGAAATCTTGCGCCGCGTCTGGGACCGGATCGAGTTCATCCTGACGCGCCATCTGCGCCGATGATCTTTCAGTCCGCTTAAGCTCTGTCCCGGGCCGGCACATCGCGCGGCTGATGGCGGACAGGCACGCGTGAAAGCCAACGGTTTGCTCACGCTTTAACGGGACTGCGACGAGTTTTTTCTACGCTTGCGGCCATGTCTGTTCTGCGTCGCATCACGCCATTTCTGGTGGCGGGTCTCATGCTCACGGTCTCCGGCCGCGCGCAGGCCGTGACCGTCTATAGCGAACGCCTCATGCCGTTCGACATCGGCGCCAACATCGACACAAAGGGCGATGTCTGGAACGCGATCCGCCGCTACGGGCCGAGCGAGTACAGCACCGGTCAGATGATCATCGGCCAGGCGAACTGGCGGATCGGATACTCCTACCGGATCAGGAAATCCGGCGTCGGCCTCTGCACGCTTCACGAGCCCAAGGTCGAAGTCAAAGTCATCATCAACATCCCGAAATGGGATTTCCGTGCGCGCGCCAGGCAGGATGCGCAGGACTTCTTCGCCTGCGTCAGGCGGACGGTTGAGCTGCACGAGTACTGGCACGGCGACATCGCGCGGAAGACCGGTGAGCGCGTCCACGACGCTCTTTCGCGTCAGTTGAACAACACGTCATGCGACGGCTTCAAGGCGCGTGCGAAGCAGATTTACAACCGCGTCTATCAGCAGGGCATCGCCGAGCAGGCGGCGTTCGACAAAGCCGACTATGCCCGCAACCGCTATCAGGCGTGCTGGGACGATCCGCTGAACGCAGGCCGTGGCGGCCAGCGGATGAGCCGCCGCTGGACGAGTGTTTCACCGGCCGACTATCGGCGCTATGTCGCCCGACGCGAGGAGGAGCGCGCCTACGAGAAACGCCGCGCGCAGGAGCCCGCGCCGGTCCGGACCGCGTCGACGCGCTCGCAACCATCGACGCGGGCCGCGACGCCGCCCCGTCGGACGCCGGCCCGATCACAACCGCGACACGCGCCAGATGACAACGTGAAGATGTTGAGCGCGTCGAGCTTCGTCGCGCTCGCGGCCATCCTCGCGCTCCTCGGCGGTGGGTTCTTTCTATTCAAGCGGCAGTTGAATGTGCAGGCTTCGGGCGCGGCCACAACCGCCGGCTCAGACTGGACACAGTCTGCAATGACGGCGCTTGAGACGCAGGGGCATGCAACCGCCGGAGCCGATCCTTCCGCACGCGCACAACACACGCCTGCGCCCGGGCCGCGAACCAACCGACGTCCCCAGACAACAGGCGGCTTCGGCAAGCGCAAGCCCGGGCCCAAGCGCTGACGCTTGGGTCTATGAGCCGCTCTGAGCCGCGGCGATCAAAGCATTGTCTTTGTCGTTCGCCGCCTTATGCGCCGCACGATCCGTGACGCGCGCCACGTAGTCGGTGAATGCCGCTTGCGGCTCGACCAGCTTGAAGTTCAACGCGTACTCCAGCAAGGAACCAACACACACATCGGCGGCCGAGAACGTATCGCCCGCAATGAAGTGCCGCTTTGCAACCGCATCGGCCATCGTCTGAACCGCGGTCTCATACGAGCCGTACCCCGACCCTTGTCGCTGCTCCGCCTTTAGCTCGAAGCCCATGGACCGATTGGTCATGGCGGCTTCAAGCGGACCTGCTGCGAAGAACATCCAGCGGTAGTAATCCGCCCGCGCGTCGACGGGCGGCGCTAGACCCGCATCCGGAAACGCATCGGCCAGATACGCGCAGATCGCCGCCACCTCGGTCACCACGAGATCGCCATGCTTGATCGCCGGCACCTTCCCCATCGGATTGATCGCGAGATACTCCGGCGCCTTCA
>JBCBXS010000072.1:0-9944 GCA_039816475.1 Pseudomonadota bacterium
ATCGCCTGCAAAAGTGCCGACTGTGTCTTCGGACTCGCGCGGTTGATCTCATCGGCCATGAGAAGCTGCGTGAAAATCGGCCCCTTCAGGAACCGGAATGCGCGCCTTTGGCCGGTCTCGCCTTCGTGCTCTTCCAGCACTTCCGCGCCGATGATGTCAGACGGCATCAGGTCCGGCGTGAACTGGATGCGTTTGGCATCAACGCCTAAGACGGTGCCAAGTGTGTCGACCAGCAGTGTCTTCGCGAGACCCGGTACGCCAACCAGCAACCCGTGACCGCCGGCGAGCACCGTGATCAACGCCTGCTCGATGACCGCTTCCTGGCCGAAAATCTTACGGCCGGCCGCCTGCTTGACGGCAACGAGCTGCGCGCCCGCCGCTTCGATGTCCTCGACGATCGCGTCGTTCGTCTCAGTCAGCGTGCTCATGAGTGGCTCGTACCGTGATGTTGCGGAACTTGTGTGGTCCGGGCTGCCCGCCAACGCCGGAGCTGGCGCGGTGCGTTCGACGTCTTTATGCGCTCGTGTGACGACGCAAATGCTCCCGACACCGACCTTAGCCGTAGTGTAGGGGGGCGACTTCGGCGGTCAAATTACCAACGTGTTAGGCTGGCACCTCGGGAAAGCGCCGCTAATGGTTTCGAAACACCGAGAAATCTTCGCTGCACGAACGTTGTGGGCCGTGCACGGAGACAACGAACAGCAGAGCTGATGGCAACGAACGAAACACGGATCAGCGGCCTCGATACGCTGCTGAAAGCCGCAGACGGCGACAAGCTGCCACCGGTCGAAAAGTGGGACCCGGAACACTGCGGCGAGATCGGCATGGAGATCCGCGCGGACGGGACATGGTTCTACCAAGGATCACCGATCGGCCGGCAGAAGCTCGTAAAGCTGTTCTCCCGTATCCTGCGGCGGGAGGCAGACGGTTCGCATGTCCTTGTCACGCCGGTCGAGAAAGTGGCGATCGATGTGGCGGACGCGCCGTTTCGCGCCGTTGAGATGGAAGTGCGGTCCGCGGGCGAGCGAGACCAGTCACTGATCTTCCGCACGAACGTCGATGACGTGGTCACAGTCGATCGCGATCACGAACTGACGTTTCGGACCGAGGAGCGATCGGACGGGCTGAAGCCATACGTCGAAGTTCGCCGCGGACTGGAAGCACTCGTCAGCCGCGCGCTTTATTATGACGTCGTCGCGCTCGCCGAGCCGCTCGACCATGAGGCCGACGCAACGCTCAGCGCGACGGGCAAGACCTATGGAGCAGATGTCGTCGGCGTATGGAGTGGCGGGCTTTGGTGGCCTCTCCTCGATGCGACTGGTACGGCCGACGGCTGTTAGTTCAGTTTGTATTCGCCATCGACGATCGCAATTTCCGTCGGGCCGATCAATTCGCTATGGGCAACGGTCACGCGAAAAAGCTTGCCGTCGAGATTGATCGACCAGAAGTCGAGAAACTTTTTCAGTTTCGGAAAGATCGGATGGACGTCGTAGTCCTGCCAAACGTACGTCTGTAGCAGGGACGGATGATCCGGCAGCCTGTAGAGAATTTCGGCAGTCGTTAAGCTGAAGCCCTGGAGCTGATCAGCAAAGCTTTTATCGATCGTCGCAGCGGTCATGCAAAGGTCCTCTTTCCGTTTCCCTTGCTGTAAAAGGCTAAGCCGCGCGACTTAACGGTCAAGCCCACATTTCCATCAGTTTGCAGTCACGTGATTAAGTTTTATCCTGGTAGCACTCAGATAATCGAGTGCTATTCACATTATTTTTTCGACGTCATTCGCGCAGCGTAGTTGGCAACCAACGACGGGATCACGCTGCCTGTTCCTCTCTCGCGTGCTCCGATTGCTTCGACGACGTCTGACGGGCAGGCTTCGGCGCACGGCCTTCGGCAGGCGCGGGCCAGCCCTCACGCTGGCGCGCACGATCACCGTCAACCTCCTCCGTCTGGTCGTGGAACAGCACCATGCTGGTCGGATACGGCATGTCGATCCCGGCCTCATCGAGCGCCCGATAGACCGCCTGGATGACCTCACCGCGGGTGTGGATGACTGAGCCACGATCGGATCGCGTCCACCATCGGAGGCGGATGTTGTTCGAGAAATCGGCAATCGCAACGGGAATCGCTTCCGGTGCCGGGTCGGAAAGCACACCCTCGCACTCCTTCGCAGCCTTGATCATGATATCGCGAGCGTTCTGCCAGTCGTCATTACAGCCAACTCCGATGTCATATTCGGATCGGATTTTCTCAAACGCAGTGATGACCACCACGCTGTCGGTATAAATCTGCGCATTCGGGATGACGACACGGCGACCGTCATAGGTTTTGATCATCGTCGCGCGCGTCTCAATTTTTTCGACGCGGCCGGTATGTCCGCTCGAAACAATCTCGTCGCCCACCTGGAACGGCTGGCGCAGAAGGATCAGAATTCCAGCCAGCATATTCTGCAGGATGTCTTTGAAGGCGAACCCGATCGCGACGGAGCTGACACCGAAGCCTGCGAGCAGGTCAGCCGGGGTCACCGATGGCGATATGATGGTGATCGCGAACATCACGCCGAGGATGACCAGCGACCACCGTGCGAGGGAGCCGGCCACCTGACCCAGGCTTTCGCGGTCACGTTTGTCGGCAGCGGAGCGGATGAACCGGCCGATCACGATACTCAGTCCGACGAAAATGCCGATGACGAAGAGCGCCAGCAGGATATTCGGGAGCAGCGTGAAGAAGCCGTCGAGCCACGTGTCGATCTTGTCGAAGAAGTTGCCGGTGTCTGCATCAACGCCGTTCATTGCGGTCTCCACGCGTCCAGGATCCATCCGGGCACGGAAACGCCGTCGGCGAACTGAGGTTCCCTCCGGCCGCAACCAATTGCGTCTTTCGCCGTTTCTGAAGCGCGCCCGTTGCGGCGCCTTGGGGCAAACGGGCGAGCAACAGGACTGTCAGGCGTGGATCGAGGATCGGACCGGAGTGCGCGACGCAAACTGAGGCTTTGGCTCGCGTGTCCGGGCGTCATAGGCGCCGGGCTGGTCGCGCTCATGATTGCTGTGGCGCCCCCGCCTGCGATCGCACAGCGACCTCAACCCGCAGCGCCGCCGGCTGAGACCAACCCTGAAAGCGCGACCGAGCCCGCCGAAAAGGTCGACGTCAAACCCGGAGCCGGCGATGTCGAGATTGCCGATCGCCTCCGGCGCATCATGTCGGCAACCGGGTGGTTCGATGACCTCAAGGTCGACGTCCGGGACGGCATCGTGTTCCTGGACGGGCTCGCCGAGACGAAGGATCAGATCACCTGGGCCGGCAACCTCGCGCGGAAGACCGAAGACGTTGTCGCCGTCGTCAACCGGTTGAACGTCAATGTCTCGTCCGCCTGGGACTTCGCGCCGGCGTTTTCACAGATCAACCGGCTCACGCGGGAGGCGTTACAGGCCATCCCGCTGGTGATCTTCGGGGTGATCATCCTGGTGATTGCGTGGCTGCTGTCGGGCTTCGCCTCTCGCGCCCTCCAAGCCCCGTTTGCACGCAAATTCCAGTCGCCGCTTCTGGCGCGGATCGCAGCCAACGCAGTCGCGATCCCGATCTTCCTGATCGGGCTCTATATCGTTTTGCGCATCTCCGGATTGACGCAACTGGCGCTTACCGTGGTCGGCGGCACCGGCCTTCTTGGCGTCGCGCTCGGCTTTGCCTTCCGGGACATCGCCGAAAACTTCTTCGCAAGCGTCCTCCTCAGCGTCCGCCAGCCCTTCAGCCGTGACGATCTCGTCGAAATCACCGGACACACCGGCGTGGTCCGCCAGCTCAATACGCGGAGCACCCTGCTGATGACGCTCGACGGCAATCACGTGCAGATCCCGACTGCGACCGTCTACAAGAGCCCGATCGTCAACTGCACCTCGAGCCCAACACGGCGTGATGAGTTCACCGTCGGCATCGGCTACGATGACGCGGTGAGCCATGCCCAGCGCGTGATGCTCGAAGTGCTGCGCAACCATCCGGCAGTCGTTGATGACCCGGAGCCGATGGTCCTCGTGGATCGTCTTGGCGCGTCGACGATCGATCTGCGCGTCTTCTATTGGTACGACGGCGCGACGTACGCCCCACTCAAGATCAAGTCCGCGCTCATGCGCCTTGCAAAGCGCGAGTTGTTGGCCGCCGGCATCTCGATGCCGGACGAGGCGCGCGAGGTGATCTTCCCGAACGGTGTGCCGGTGCTCATGCAGGACGGCGCCGAGAAGCTCAATGGTGCGGCGCGTGCCGGTGGCGGCAGAGACGCCGTGGCTGCAAACGCTGTCGGCGCCGACAAGAACAATCGGGCGGAGGTGGCAGGTCGCGCGCGCGGCTCACACGCCGCCGAGGCAGAATCCTATGAAGTTGCAACTGATGCCGAAGGCGGCCTCGAGAGCGAACAGATCACGCTCAAGGAGCAGGCCGATCACGCACGCAACCCCGAGGGCAACGAGGATCTTCTGAGCGGCGACGCCCCCGCGTCCTGAGTGCGCTTCGCCCGGTTTGCGCGCGTCGTCAATCGACCTTCGCGGCGTCATGCTGCTGGCGAATTCTCAGGCGACATCCTCTGTCCATGACGCGGCGGGAAACCAAAAAACCGAAACCGGATGCAGGTGGGGAACGCCGGCAACGAGGCCGAAAGCTTTCACGATTTGCCGGCTTCTTTGCGTCGGCAACGCTCGTCTGGTGTGCTGTCGGCATCGCAGCGATCGGCTTTCTCGAAAGCCGCGCGCGATGGGACGGCTCGCTGGCACCGGCCGGTTGGGCCGAGGCTGCCAAGCCCGCTGATCGACTGGTCATCGAAGGCCGCCAGATCGCCTACTGGGGCCGGCCGGACGCCCGGTACTCGCGATATGCCACGCGGGGCGCGCGGAAGCCCATTGCGGTTGTCGTGCACTTCACGATGGCAAAGCCGGTTCGCGCGCTGGTCGAGTACGGTCACAAGCGCGACTACGGCCGCGGGGGCGCTTCATTCGGCTATCACTTCTACATTGGCCGCGACGGCCACATCGTGCAGGGCGCCCCGCTCTCGCGACGGACCAACCACATCAAGTTCCGTACGCACGGAAAGCGCACCGCCATCGCGCGGCATCTCTGGTCCGGCAACACGATTGCGGTTTCTCTCGTCGGCGGATGCGATCCACTCATGCGGCCGGACTGGCGGCGCCGAAGAGGTTGCAGTTCCGAGTTCTCAACGGACCGACAGACGAAGGCCGGGCTCGCCGTCATCCGCGCACTTCAAGAGAAGTTCGGAATGGCTTGCGCGGAAGTGTACGGACACGGCGAGCTGCAAGTGGACCGCCGCAGCTTCGAAGGCCGTGCGCTCAGCCGTCTCGCGCGCGACACATGTCCATCGGAGAGCAGTTAAAGCTGATCGCGGGCGCCAGGCGGGGCTAGACGCCGGGCACTGCCGCTAGCGCGTCAGGATTACGAAGTCCGTGCCCTTGCCGGTCTCGTGGCTCGGGCCACGATCGCTGACGATGACGGATGAGCCGACCTTCATGAGTTCTTCGACGCGCTCTCGAGCAGCGACGGGCATCACAACCCGATCGAGTGCCGTGCGCGCATCGAAACGGCGGACCGGCCGGCCCTTTCGTTTGCCAACCACCGGTGCCTTGAACTTGCGATCCGGCACGGTCACGGCCGTCCAGCGCAGCGCCCCAGTCGGCTCGTCCTCGCTGACGGCGGTGAACACGTGCGTCCCAAGCGCGGCATCGGCATCCTTGAAACCAACGTCGGCTTCGAAGATCGGCTGATAACCCTGACGGACGTAGAGCTTCTCGGTCTGCCGACTGATCAGGACATGCACCGGGCGGTCCATCAGATCGAGCGCCTGCTGTCGCGACTTCACCGCCTGCGACGCTTTCTGATAGGCCGCCCGCGCTGACCGCAAGGTCTTGCGCGCTTCGGCGGTTTGATCGCGCAGTGCGGCGTGTTTCACTTCGATAGCCGTGCGAACGCGCTTTGTCTCGCCAAGGGTATCTTCGGCGAACGCGAATTCGGATGAGGCGTCGGACACTGTGTCTTCGAGCTTCGTTTCGCGGCCGGCGAGCTTGTCGAAGTTCGGATCATCCGCGAGCACCGAGACGCGGGCAACGAGAAACCGGCTGAGTTTGCGCTCTGCAGCCGCATTACGACGCTTCCAGCGCGCCAGATGCGCTGTCGCGCGTCGTTCAGCTCTCCGCGCCCCGATCAGATCTCGACCGAGTTGCCGATAGCGTTGTGCGCGGCCCTTAAGGAGCGTTTCAGCGAGACGGAGACGCTGGCGCGCGCCGTCCTGCACCATCTTTAAACCTTCGATGCGTCGGGCCTCCCGGGCGAGCACGGCGGCACGGGTCCGTTGCGGCACGTCAGCGACCGTGGCCGCGCTCAGCCGTGCAGAGATCATCGTCCGCGTGGACGAGGCACGTGCTTCCGAGATGCCCATGACGGCGGTAAGCACGTCGCCGGCCTTCGTGGTCCGACGCACTGGTGTGGCTACCTCGGCGTTGGCTGTCTCGAGGTTCGGTTCAAGCTCGGCGGGGGGCGCTCCGGGCGGCAGCCGGTTCCAAAGCGCCTTATGACTGATGAGCGTTGGGCGCGGTGCGCCGCGCGTGACGATGACCCGCGCGTTCATCCGCGTCAGACCGAAGAGGCGCCGGGCGTTGCCGAACGGAAATCGGACGCAGCCGTGCGAGGCCGGATACCGAGGGACCGGACCGCCGTGAAGTGCGATCCCCGACCATGTGAGCCGCTGCATGTGCGGCATCGGCGCGTTGTTGTAGAGGTTCGAGAAGTGCCGCCGCCGCTTCTGGATGATACTGAATACGCCGGTCGGCGTGCGATGCCCGGCTTTGCCCGACGACACCCGGCTCGAGAAGACCGCTTTCGTCCCCCGGTAAGCGACGGCTCTTTGGCGTGCGAGATCAACAACGACCGTCACCGGAAGTGCGTTGTCGCCCGCGCGTTTCTTGGCCGCTTCAGCGTCAGTGGATGCACCGGAGATCGTGAGCGCCACTGCGAGCGTCACTGCCGTCGGACGACTCGCGATGGCCGCAATCCGGGCGGATGTCGTACGCAACCAGTCCATCATTGCACCCACCCGTACTTTTCGCGCGGGGCTTGTGCGCCCGTTCCCCTGGGCAAACCCCTGTCCGATACGCGAGTATGAACAATCAACATCTTGGAAGTCTGAACGTATCAGCCCGCCAAATTGTGCGGCAACGATCCGCGCACGCAATGGTGACCGCAGGCCGCCGGGTGTGGCGGCGGCCCCACGATCGCCGTCACACCCTGCTGGCGCACTTGGGAAGCGCCCGCCAATCCCCCGTCGTTGCAGGGCGCCGTCGCCTCGGCTAGATCGACGGAAATCTCCGCGAGATTGCGGACAAAGGAGCAATTGATGCAGGACGCGACGCCGGCCGACCCCGCCCTCTTGATTTCCGGCGCGACCGGCGATTGGGAAGTCATCATCGGTCTTGAGGTGCACGCCCAGGTCGCATCCGAGGCAAAGCTGTTCTCGGGCGCCTCGACCGGGTTTGGTGCACCGCCGAACAGTCATGTCTCGCTGGTCGACGCCGCGATGCCCGGAATGCTGCCGGTGATCAACGCCGAATGCGTCGCGCAGGCCGTGCGCACGGGCCTCGGCCTCAAGGCCCAGATCAACAACCGCAGCGTGTTCGACCGGAAGAACTACTTCTATCCGGATCTGCCGCAGGGTTATCAGATCTCGCAGTACAAGGACCCGATCGTCGGTGAAGGCGAGATCGAGATCGACGTCGACGGCGAGACCAAAACCATCGGTGTCGAGCGGTTGCACCTTGAACAGGATGCCGGCAAGTCGATCCACGACATGGCGCCGGAGCACTCCTTCGTCGACCTCAACCGGTCCGGCGTCGCGCTGATGGAAATCGTCTCGCGGCCTGATCTGCGCTCGGCGAAGCAGGCGCAGGCCTACGTCACGAAGTTGCGCACGATCCTCCGTTATCTCGGGACGAGCGACGGCGACATGGACAAGGGCAACCTGCGCGCCGACGTCAACGTGTCCGTCCGCAAGCCCGGCGATGCACTCGGGACGCGCTGCGAGATCAAGAACGTGAACTCGATCCGCTTCATCGGGCAGGCGATCGAAGTCGAGGCGCGTCGGCAGATCGATATCATCGAGGACGGCGGCACGATCGATCAGGAGACGCGGCTGTTCGACCCGAAGTCAGGGACGACGCGGTCGATGCGCTCCAAGGAAGAAGCGCACGATTATCGTTATTTCCCCGATCCGGATTTGCTGCCGCTCGAGTTCGACGACGCCTATGTCGAGAGCCTTCGGGCCGGCCTGCCGGAACTGCCCGACGAGAAGAAGCATCGCCTGGTCAACGACTTTGGCCTGACGCCCTATGACGCCGGCGTGCTCGTGGCTGAGAAGGAGAACGCCGACTTCTTCGAGCAGGTCGCGCAGGGCCGCGATGGCAAGGTCGCCGCTAACTGGGTGATCAACGAATTCTTCGGGCGGCTGAACAAGGAAGGTCTGTCGGTCGAAGGCTCGCCCATGAGCGCGGAGCAACTTGGCGGCATCCTCGACCTCATCGCGTCGGACACAATCTCGGGCAAGATCGGCAAGGACCTGTTCGAGATCATCTATACCGAAGGGGGCGATCCGGCGGAGGTGGTCGAGGCGCGCGGGATGAAGCAGGTGACGGATACAGGCGCGATTGAAAGCGCTGTCGACGAAGTCATGGCGGCGAACCCGGAGCAGGTCGAGAAGGCGAAGGCAAAGCCGTCGCTCGCTGGCTGGTTCGTTGGTCAGGTCATGAAAGCGACCGGCGGCAAAGCCAACCCACAAGCCGTCCAGAAAATCGTCCGCCAAAAGCTCGGCGTGGAGGAGTAGCGAGAGCCGGTTTGGCCGTCTGGCATGACGCGCGATGGCGATGGGGCGAGGCGAGGCGCGATGATCCGCTGCCGGTCTAAGGTCTAGAACCCCGGGACGATCTCAAACTTTCGCCGCCCGCGAAATCGGTAGACACTGAAATCGCTGTCGAACGTCGCAACGCGGGTTGTGTCGCGGCGTTCAGCAAGCGCCACAAGCGATGCGTCCGTAAAGTCGGCCGGCAAGTCGGCGTACTTCGTCATTAGTTCGGCGATCCTTGGCAGATCGCCTCCGGTTTGGTCGTCGAAGACAAACGCCTGATCGACCCACACGATACAGTCAATTGCAGCCGTACCAACGCCTTCAAGCAGATGAGAAACCTCCGCGAGCACAGCTCCATTCGTGACGAACTCATCGCTGGATTTCTGCATGAACGCTTCTGCGGCCACAAACCGTCGGTCCGAGCGATTGAAAAGAGCCACAAGGAAGCTCGTATCAACGACCGTCAGCGGCACGTGCTTTTAAGCGCTTCTTGAGGGTCGCTTCGTCATTGCTGGCGAGGTCGGGTGTCTCACTGCCAAACTTCCCAAATACATCTCGACCCAGTTCGTAGGCCCGTCCAGGCCGGTCCTGGTCAACGCTGAGATCATCTTCAATCAACGCCCGCAGATAATCAGATATTGTGAGATTATCCGCGCGCAGTTTTCGCTTCAAACGAGCCTCCAACTCTCGCGGGAGGCGGACTGAGGTTGTCATCTGCCGCTCCTGTATTACGCACTGTAATACATCGACCGGACCGCGCGGACAAGAGCGGGCGGCTGGCTACCCTAGGTAGACCTGCAGTGCGACGACGCCGATATAGACGAACAGGATCGCGTAGCCTTCGCGACCAACGCCCTGTTTGTCGCGCGCGATCAGGCCGAGCAGCATGATCGTCGACATGATCAACGCCGCGGCGATCATCAGAACATCGCGGTCCTGGGCTGCGTGGTAGATCGAGCCGCTTCGGTAGCCGACATCGGCGAATGCGAGAAACAGCACATCGAACGTATTGCCGCCGACAATGCCCCCGATCGCCAACTGCAACGCGCCAAGTCGGACTGCG